>JAGODO010000001.1 GCA_017998165.1 Flavobacteriales bacterium
TCTACCGCGCGGTGATGCTGAAGACATCACCCACCGGCGAATTCCTCTGGTGGCAGCGCCTGGGCAACTCCGGCTACGACCATAGTATCAGCGGATTGGCCGTGGATGCACAGAACGACATCCTCATGAGCGGCTGGTTCGATGATCGTCTCGAGTTCGATGACGTGGTCTTCGACGGCTTCGGGCCGCACTACGGCTCCTTCGTCGCGCGCTTCACGAACGACAACTCCGTGGAAGAGGTCTTCGTCACGCGCGACAATGCGCCCCGCCGCTTCCTGGGCATGGGCCTCGATGGGGTGGGCAACGTCTACATCACCGGCGGCTTCACCGATACGCTCACGTTCACCGGCACGCCCACCTTGGATGTGCCCGAGCGCGCAGCCTTCCTGGCGCGCAGTGGGGATACGCCCACGGCCATCGCACCGCAAGACATTACCGATGCGCCGGCGATCTTCCCATCGCCCAGCAACGGCCGCAGCAACGTGCGGAGCGAAGCCCCCTTCACCGCCCTGCGCATCTGGAACGCCACAGGGGCGATGGTCGCAGAGCAGGTCTTCGCACCAGCGCGCTCGTGCGCCGTCGCTTTGGATGAACCGGGGGCCTATGTGATCAGCATCTCGCTGGCCGATGGCGGAGTACGGCGCGGGAAGTTGGTGGTGGTGAGGTAGAGGACAAGGTCGTGCCGTCGCTCAAGGCCAGCGCCGTAGGCCCATCCGCACATGCCCGCTCCTTCTCCCTGCGTCAAGCCGGAGCACCGAGCACCGTCTGCTCGCTTTCAAGAGCAGGTTGCGGGCCGGAGCCGGATCATTCCTTGATCATCACGCGCTGATGCATGGTACCGTCCAGCATGACGCGTACCACATAGGCACCGGCGCCGATCGCGGGCAAGTCGATGACGGTCCGTTGATCGCCATTGCCCAACGCGCTCTGGTGTACCAGCGCTCCGATCGAGGAATAGATGGACACCTGTCCTGCCTTGAACCCTCGCGGTGGCCACAAGGTGATCCGGTCGATGAACGGGTTCGGCCAGAGCATCGCTGCATCGGCCATGGGCGCATCACCCACGCTCGTCAGGTGTTGCCCATGGAGGAGGCTGATCATATCGATACCCATCCTCAACGAGCCATTGGGCGCCATCACATCCAGATCGGTATCGTCATCCACCGGAAGGAATTTGATGGTGTGGTAGGACGACGAGGCCGTGAACGAGACCGTGCGTTCCTCCCAAATGAACGGGTAACTGTCATAAGGGACCAGGCTCGTTGTCGGCTCGGTGATACCGATAAGCATGTTCCCTGCATACACGGCCCAGGAACCGGAGGTGTCATAGCTCCCGTACGATTTGACGACCGATTGATAGAAGCGGATGGTATAGGTGCTGTCCGGCACGAACCCGGAGACCCCTTGCATGATGCCTTCCTGGAAGTCCCACGTACCTCCGGGACTATCAGCCCGCTCACCACTCATGAAGGTCGCCCCGGAGTAAGCATTACCGAAGATCCCCGTGAACGCCGAAGGACCCAGGCTGTCGGTCAGGTCAGGTGTATCGCCCAACGAGCCGTCTGTGGCCAGGCAAACAGGATCCTCCGAGGGGACGTTCTGCCATCCCGGGGCGACTATGGCCAATGAGGTCGGGGAAGGTCCTTCGAGGTCTCCGTTCACGAAGTCCTGGCCCATCACGCTTGGTCCGACCATCATCGCGCACAAGGGCATCCCCAATGCTTTCAGGTTCATGTCGGCTTTTCATGAGGACGTGGGATACGGTCTTTTCGTGGCCCGACCATTTTCACAAAGGCGAGCGAACGGGCGAGTCATGGCACCGTGGGGTCCGGTTCGCTTCATTTGTCGAGCCTTGATGCGAATTCTTCACCTCCGGTCTTTCCATGCGCTCATCGCACTGATGATCGTTGCTGCCACGGCCGCCCAACAAAGCCTGCCCTATCGCGACGCTGTCCTCCCGACCGGTAACCGCGTAGTTGACCTGCTCGCGCGCATGACACCTGAGGAGAAGTTCCGGCAGCTCTTCATGGTGGCCGGCGACTTCCGGGGCGATAGCACACGCTTCAACGCTGGGCTCTTCGGCTTCCAGGTGGACGCGACCGCGCAAGGCGATGCGGGCGGGCAACTGCTGAACTACTCCGCTGGTGCGGATGCCAAGCGCACACTGGACAAGATCAATGGCATGCAACGGTTCTTCGTGGAAGACTCGCGGCTCGGCATCCCGATGCTGGCCTTCGATGAGGCACTGCATGGGCTGGTGCGCAAGGGCGCGACCGCGTTCCCACAGAGCATCGGCATAGCCGCGTCCTGGGATACCACCTTGATGTCGCGTGTGGCCGAGGCGATCGCATCCGAAACCAAAGCGCGCGGCATCCGCATGGTGCTTTCCCCGGTGGTGAACCTGGCTACCGACCCGCGGTGGGGCCGCGTGGAAGAGACCTACGGCGAGGATCCGCTGCTGGCTTCGTGCTTCGGCGTGGCGTATGTGAAGGCGATGGAAAGTCACGGCATCATCACCACGCCGAAGCATTTCGTGGCCAACCATGGCGACGGAGGCCGCGACAGCTACCCGGTGTTCCACGGCGAACGGTTGCTGCGAGAGAGCTACTTCAAGCCCTTCAAAGCGGCGATCCAGTTGGGCGGCGCGCGGTCGATCATGACATCGTACAACTCGCTGGATGGTCGTCCGTGCAGCGCGAACAAACACCTCTTGCAAGATGTGCTGCGCGGCGAATGGGGCTTCCGTGGCTTTGTGATCAGCGATGCGGCGGCGACCGGCGGTGCCAACGTGCTGCACTTCACCGCACGCGATTACGAGGACGCCGGACAGCAGAGCGTGGAGAACGGACAGGACGTGATCTTCCAGACGGACTTCGCGCACGCGGATCTGTTCAAGCGGCCCTTCCTCGACGGCAGCGTGGACCAAGCCGCGATCGACAGCGCAGTGGCGCATGTGCTGCGGATGAAGTTCGAGCTGGGGGTGTTCGATCAGCCCTATGCAAGCGACTCGCTTTTGAATGCGCTGGATCTGAAAGCGCACCGCGAACTGGCCTACGAGATGGCGGTAAGGGGAGCGGTGCTCTTGAAGAACGACAAGGCTGCGCTACCACTTCAGCCCTCTGTGGAGCGAATTGCAGTTCTCGGTACCGATGCCAGTGATGGGCGACTTGGTGGTTATAGCGGCCCGGGCATCGACCCGATCCCGATCCTGGCAGGACTGTACGAGCGGACAGCGCCTCCTCAGCAGTTGAGCCAACGAGTGAAATGGGCGCCTGGCTGCGAACTCAACGACGCGGCATACCGATCAGTTCCACCCGACGTGCTCCATCATCAGGAAGACATGGAATGGAAGGCCGGCCTCCGCGCGGAATACTTCAGCGGCATCGACCTAACAGTACAACCGACGCTGACACGCGTCGACAAGTCCATCGACTTCCAATGGACGCTTTTCGGTCCAGCGCCGGGGATCCCGTACGATCACTTCGCAGTGCGTTGGGACGGCGTCATCACTCCACTCCGGAGCGGCACGTTCAGCATCGGCATCGAAGGCAATGATGGTTATCGCCTATACATGGATGACAAGCTGGTGATCGACCGTTGGGAAGATCAAGGCTTTCGCACGACGCTAGTACCGCACGACTTCAAAAAAGGCAAGCATTGCGACCTGCACATCGAGTATCGCGAACGCTCTGGGAACGCACGCTTCAAACTCATCTGGGATGCTGACATCGATCTCGTGGAGCAAGAGCGGCGCATGAAAGAGGCCGTTGACCTAGCGAAGAGAAGCGATGCGGCCGTTGTGGTTGTGGGGATCGAAGAAGGTGAGTTCCAGGACCGGAGCAGTTTGAAGCTTCCCGGTCGTCAGGAGGAATTGATCCATCGCGTGGCCGCCACGGGCAAGCCGGTGATCGTCGTGCTCGTGGGTGGCAGCGCCATCACCATGGATGCCTGGATCGACGACGTGGGCGCCGTGCTCATGGCGTGGTATCCCGGTGAAGCGGGAGGACTCGCGATCGCGGATCTGTTGCTCGGTACCCGCAACCCCAGCGGCAAACTGCCCATCACCTTCCCGCGCAACGAAGGACAGCTGCCGCTGATCTACAACCACTACCCCACCGGCCGCGGCGATGATTACGTGGATGGCACCGGCCATCCGCTCTTCCCCTTCGGCTACGGGCTCAGCTACACTTCCTTCGAGTACAGCGATATGAAGTTCGACCGAACAGCCTTCTCAGCGAAGGACACCGTGCTGGTCACGTTCAGCGTGAAGAATACCGGAGCCGTAAGCGGTGAGGAAGTCGTTCAGCTCTACGCGCACGATGAGCTCTCCAGCATCGCGCGGCCGGTGAAGGAACTGAAGGGCTTTCAGCGTGTGGCCTTGCAGCCCGGAGAAGCGAAGACGCTCACCTTCAAGCTCCACGCATCCATGTTCTCCTTCCCGAACGAGGCGATGGAGGAAGTGACTGAACCGGGGACCTTCCGCATCATGATCGGCGGATCGAGCAAGGACATCCGCTTGCGGGCGATGGTTGAATACCAAGCTCAGTGAAAGAGCAAAAGGTTGCGAGAGTCCTTCTCCCTTTCACCCTCTCGCTCTTTCACCCTTCCTATCGGATCCTCCCGCCCACCAGTTTCTTCGGAACCAAGGGTGGCCGCTTGTCGCGCAAGAAAACCCACTGGTCCTCCGAGCTCTCCTCCGGCGCGAAGCGATAGCCATCGCCATCGTACGCTTTGATCTTCTCGGGCTCCAGGATCCGGTGCTGGATGATGTGCCGTGCCATGGCCCCGCGTTGCTGCTTGGCGAAGACCATGACCACACCGTAGCCGCGCGGTCCCTTGTCCTTGAAGACGGGCGTGATCACCCTGCCTTTGAGGACATCGGGATTCACGGCGCTGAAATACTCGCTGCTCGCACAGTTGACCACCACGTTGGACTTCGTTGCCTTCAGATCGGCATTCAGTGCCTCGGTGATACGGTCGCCCCAATACGCGTAGAGGTCCTTCGCTTTGCCCACCCCGAAAGGCGTGCCCATCATCAGGCGATAATCCTGCATGAGGTCGAGCGGACGCAGCACGCCATAGAGCCCGCTGAGGATACGCAGGTGGTGCTGGGCGAAATCGAGGTCCGCCGGGGAAAGGGTGCGCGCATCGAGTCCACGGTATACTTCGCCATTGAATGTGAAGACCGCCGGCCGGGCGTTCTTCGGCGTGAAGGGCGTGGACCACCGCTCGTAGCGCTCGCGGTTCAACTCCCCCAGCTTGGGGCTGAGGTCCATGAGCGAGGAGAGCTTCTTTGCGCTGAGGGTCTTCAGTTTCTCGACCAACTGGACCGCTTGTTCAAGAAGTACGGGCTTGGAAGTCCGCGCCACGACAGGCGTTTCCTGAGCGAGGTCCTTGGCGGGTGAAAGCAGCACGAGCATGGGGGAAATGTAGTGGTCGCGCGGACCGGCCGCGATCCTTCTTTCCTTCGATGCATGGACCGGTCCATTTGGTACGCGCTCATCTCCATGCTCTTCGCCGGGGTAACGGCCGTGATCGCCAAAGCGGGCATGCGCAATGTGAGCGGCGATGTCGCACTGGTGGTCCGCACGAGCCTGATCTTCCTGCTGGTCTGGGGCAATGCCGTGGCCTTCCGGCATGTGGGAAAGCTCCATCTGCTCACCGGCCGTGATCTGCTCTTCCTCGGCATCAGCGGTGCCACCACCTTCCTCAGTTGGCTGTTCTACTACCGGGCCATCAAGGAGGGCCAGGTGTCCGTGGTGAACGCGATCGACAAAGCGAGTATCGTGGTGACCCTCGTACTCTGTTTCGTGTTCCTGAAAGAACCGTTCACCTGGCGCGTCGCATCGGCCACCGTGCTCATCACTGCGGGCTTGCTCCTCCTCATCTGGAAGTAGGTCATCTCCCCCTGTCTTCGCATTTTCGCGGCATGTCCTTCAGCGTTCGCGAGGCGGCTACCGATGACGACTGGTCGCAGGGCCTGGAGGTGTTGGCACGCGTGTATGTGGGCGAAGGACATTCGGAGCCGTCCAGGGCACAGTTGTTCTACCGACGGGATGTATTGGAGCACGAGGGCACGTTCCTGGTGGCCGTGATGAAAGGCCGCGTGATCGGGGCGGTGCTTTTGTTGAACGCGGACAGCACGATGCGACAAGTGGCTCGGGCCGGTGAGCGTGAGTTCCGGGTGCTGGCCGTGCTTCCCGAGGCGCGAGGAGCCGGGGCAGGCAAAGCATTGGTGGAGGCATGCATCGAGCGTGTGGGCGGTGCCGATGGCCTCGTCTTGTGGACACGTCCGGTCATGCTTGCGGCCCAGCGGCTCTATGACCGGCTGGGGTTCATGCGTGCGCCGGATCGGGACGCGGCGGATCCACGCGGGTTCACCCGTCTCGTGTACCGCATCCAGCTCGCCTGAGCGGACGGACCGCAGGGCATTGCTTTTCTTCGGGCCATGCTGCACTCCTCCCCGCTCAATCGCGCCGTGCTGGCCGCGGGCCTGGGGTTCTTCATCGACGCGTTCGACCTCTTCCTGTTCAGCATCTACCGCATCCCCAGTTTGGAAGAACTCGGCTTGAGCGGAGCGGAACTGACCCGTGCGGGCGAGCGCCTGCTGGCGATCCAGATGGCGGGCATGATGCTCGGCGGCATACTCACCGGCGTGGTGGGCGACCGTCGCGGGCGTGTGGTGGTGCTCTTCGGCAGCATCGTGCTCTACTCCCTGGCCAACATCGCCAACGCGTTCGTGCGCGACGTGGAAACGTATGCGGCGATCCGTTTCCTGGCGGGCCTCGGCCTTGCTGGAGAACTCGGTGCCGGCATCACGCTCGTCGGGGAGAGCATGACCCCGGAGCGCCGGGGTTACGGCACCATCCTCGTGGCCACGTTGGGCGGCCTCGGCGCGGTGTGCGCGGCGCTCATCGGCGATGTGATCCCGTGGCGCACCGCCTTCGCCAGTGCGGGCATCGCGGGCCTGCTGTTGCTGTTCTTCCGGATGCGCAGCATGGAGACCGCCATGTTCAAGCGCGCCAGTGCGAGCGGCCAGTCCAGCGGTTCGTTCATCCATCTCTTCCGGGATCGGCGACGCGCGCTGCGCTACCTGATGTGCATCGCCATGGGCATTCCGATCTGGTACAGCGTGGGCATGCTGATCACACTCTCCCCGGAGATCGCCGCATCATCCGGTGTGGATACGTGGAAGCTTCCGAAGGCCTTCGCGCTCTTCCAGGTCGGCGTATGCGTGGGCGACCTGAGCACGGGCCTCTTGAGCCAATGGCTCCGCACCCGCCGTTGGGTGATCGTGGGCGGCATGGTGCTGGCGATCATCGCCACGGTCGGTTACTTCCTCGCGTTCGCCTCCAACGGGGGCAGCTACATGGCCTGCCTGTTCATGGGCTTGGGTTGTGGCTACCTGAGCGTGTTCGCCACGGCCACTTCCGAGCATTTCGGAACGAACCTGCGGGTGCTGGTCACCGCCACGGTCACGAACTTCATGCGCGGATCGGTCACGATCATGATCCCCTTGCACCAAGCCTTGAAACAACAGCCAGGGCTCGGGACGATCGGCTCGTTGGTGGCCATCGGGTGCTGCGTATGGGCACTCGCGCTCTTCAGTGCGCTCCGCCTGCCGGACACTTATGCGGTGGAAATGGACCACGTGGAGTGAAGCCTACTTCCTGGCGAGGACCATCTTCCATCCAGGCAGGGCCATGAGCGCGACCGCCTTCATCGGCGTAAAGCCGCTATGCTTCTGCCAGCCGCCGATCTCCGCCTCGCTCCACGTGCCTGAGGCGCTGGTGAGGGCGAAGTAGAGGCTGCCCATGGCACCGATCACGTCGCCCGTGCGCGGGGTAGCGCGCCGGATGAACTCGCCGATGCCGAAAAGCCCGCCCGGCTTCAACGCGCGATGCACCTTCTTCGCCAGGGCCTGGTTCTGCTCCACATTGAAGTGGTGTACGACGTTGTTGATCATCACCAGATCGTACACGGCTTCGCCGAGGTCGTCAGTGAGCGCATTCCCCGGCCGGTGCTTCACGCGGTCGGCCATGCCTTCGCGCGCGGCGATGGCGCTGGCCTGGTCGATGGCACCGGGCAATTCCAGGATGGTGCTGTTGAGCCTGGGGTGCTTGCGGCAGAGTTCAATGGAATAGAGTCCGTGCGCCCCACCGATGTCCAGCATCCGCGTGGCGCTGGCGGGCAGCTTCAATTTGCCGGCGAATTCCTTGGCGGTGTTCGTTGACAGGTCACGCATGCCCTCCTGGTAGTCGGCCCACTCCTGCGCGCTCATCTTTTCGTGGAAGTCCAGCGGTTTACCGGTGCGCACGAAATCCTCCATGTGCGCCACCCAGTTCCACTCCGCGATCTGGAATCGCATCTTGCCGATCAGGTTCGCCGACGAGCTCTTCAGCAGCCATTTGCGGTACTTCGGCCTCAACGTGTACGTGTCGCTGGACCAGGACACATAGCCCATGGCCACAAGGCAATCGAGCAGGTGCTTGGTGGCCGATGGATGTGTTCCGCTCACGGTGGCCACGTCTACCACGGTGCGGGTCCCGGTGCCGAGCGCCTCGAAAACGCCGGTATTCGAAGCGGCCATCACGGCGCGTGCGAGCGTGTAGGCGGCCTGCGTGTCCACCAAAGGCATGGGGGCGAGGTTCAGCCACAGCGCGATGCGCTCCAACGGGTTCTCGGGGACGGCTTTCAGTTTCATGCGGTGGTGGTTCCTGCGAACATAGTCACCACCGTGCCCGGATAGCGCATTGAACTGGCACAAGTCCACCTTCCTGATGGCCTTCTACCTTTCGCTTGTCGAACAACGAACGCATCCCATCATGGAACGCAAGGAATTCCTTCATCGCGGTATACTCGGAACGGCGCTGGCCTTCATCGGCGGCGCGTTGAGCAGTTCCGCGAAGGCCGTGGAGAACCTGGCCGGTGCCGGACAACGCGGGGTGGAAGGCGTGCTCTCCCCGACCAACACGCACATGGTGGGCAACGGCTTCAAGGTGATGAACTATTTCCCGAACGGAAAGGGCTTCGAGGAGCGCATGAGCCCGTTCTTCCTGCTCGATTTCAACGCCGAGGTGAACTTTCCGCCGAGCGAACTCTCACAAGGGGTCGGCGTGCATCCGCACCGCGGCATCGAGACGATCACCTTCGCGTACAAGGGCAGCGTGGAGCACCACGACAGCAAGGGGAACCACGGCATCATCAACGCCGGTGACGTGCAGTGGATGACCGCCGGCGGCGGCGTGCTGCACAAGGAGTACCACGAGCAGACGTTCAATCGCACCGGCGGCGCGTTCGAGATGCTGCAATTGTGGATCAACCTGCCGAAGAAGCACAAGATGGTCCCCGCGAAATACCAGAGCATCGTACATACGGAAAAACCCAAGGTCGTCCTGCCAAAGGGCCAGGGCACGATCCATGTGGTGGCCGGGGAGTATGAAGGCGTTAAGGGCATCGCGAGCGCCTACTCGCCGATACACATGTACGACATGCACCTGAGCGCGGGCGCTGACTTCAGTTTCGACCTGCCCGCGAACTACAACACCGGTATCCTGGTGATCGACGGAGCGATCAAGGTGAACGGAACAGCGGGTCCGGAGAACCACTACGTGCAGTTGAAGAACGAAGGCGGCTCGATCCGGATCCAGGCGGAGCGCAAGTGCATCCTGTTGGTACTGAGCGGCGAGCCGTTGAACGAGCCTTACGTGAACTATGGCCCGTTCGTGATGAACACGGAGGAGGAGATCCGCGAAGCGATCGAGGACTACAAGTCGGGCAAATTCGGTTTCCTGGCGGACTGACCATGGCCTCTTCGCCCGGCCCTCGCTCATGGTGGCTTACGGGGCGCATGAGCGGGAGCCACTTGAAGGGCTATCGGTCTGCATACGTTCCACTGCTTTCTGGATCCGCGGTTCGAGCAGGAGGTACGCCAGATAGACATCGGCATTCCCGCGAGGCTGACCGGATCGGAACGCAGGACGTGCGTGGGATGCGGTCGCATACCTCAGCTTTCACCGTGCCGGTATTCCAGCTTCGGAAGGAAGGCTGCCAGGAGGCCGAGCAAAGGCAGGAACGAGCACACATGATAGACGAAGTCGATGCTCGTGCGGTCGGCCAGTTCGCCAAGCACCGCCGATCCGATGCCCGCGATCCCGAACGCGAAACCGAAGAAAAGTCCGGACACCAGGCCGATCCTTCCGGGCAACAATTCCTGCGCGTACACCAGGATCGCCGAGAAAGCCGAGGCGATCACCAGACCGATGATGATGGAGAGCACCGTGGTCCAGAACAGATCGGCGTAGGGCAAGGCCAGCGCGAATGGAGCCGATCCAAGAATGGAGAACCAGATGACCGGCTTGCGTCCATAACGATCGCCGAGCGGTCCACCCAGTACAGTGCCCACGGCCATGGCGAAGAGCAGGAAGAACAGGTGCATCTGCGCAGCTTGGACGGCGAGGTGGAAACGGTCCATGAGATAGAAGGTGAAATAGCTGCCCAAACTCGCGGTGTACACATGCTTGCTGAAGATGAGCGCCAACAGAACGGCAACGGTGATGGCGACCTTTCGCCGAGGCAGATGTGAACGTTGGGAGCCCGCTCCCTTCCGGGTCTTCAAACGTTCCGGGTGGTGGCGATACCACACGCTCACGCGCCAAAGCACGGTGATGGCCACCAGGGCGATGGCGGCGAACCAGGCGATGCTGCTCTGCCCATAAGGCACGATGATCAACGCGGCGAGCAGAGGGCCGAGCGAGGACCCGAGATTGCCCCCGACCTGGAAGATCGATTGGGCCGTGCCCCGTTTTCCACCCGATGCCAGGCTCGCGATGCGCGATGCCTCCGGATGGAAGACCGCGGAACCGAGCCCCACCAGCGCCACCGCGAACAGGATCCCTCCCAAGTCACCTGCACGCGAAAGCAAAAGCAGGCCGCACAGTGTGCTGCCCATGCCCACCACCAGCATGAAAGGCACCGGGCGCCTGTCCGTCCATGCGCCCACCACCGGCTGCAGGATGGACGCGGTGATCTGGAAGGTGAAGGTAATGAGCCCGATCTGGGCGAAGCTGAGATGGAAGCTCTCTTTCACCAGCGGATAGATGGCCGGGACCAACGACTGTATCGTGTCGTTGAGCAGGTGCGAGAAGCTGATCGCGATGAGTATCGGGAAGACCGTGCGTTGGGTTTCCTTCCGGGCGGTCTCGGCGGGTGTCATCAGTGGGGCGAAGATCGCTCGCAGGAACACGATCAGGAGCCGGGCCCTCCCTATGGCCCAACGTTGATCGTGCCATGCTTCGAAGCGGGATCCGGCATACCCATCTTCGCACCATGCGCATCATCGACTACGCGCCCCGCTACCAAGCCGATCGGAAGCGCATCAATGTGGCGTGGATCGCCGAGCGCTTCGTTGTTGAGGACGTTGACCTGGAAGTGCTGGACCATCCCGATGAGAACATCCTCTCGAAGGGAGGGCACATCATCCTGGCCATGGAAGGCGATGAGGTCGTCGGCACCTGCGCCTTGCTGCTCCATGCTCCGGGCGTCTATCAGATGGTGAAGATGGCCGTGGATACCCGCTCGCGCGGAAAAGGCATCGGACGCGCCCTCGGCTTGGCGATCATCGAGAAAGCCCGGCAACAAGGCGCACGAATGGTGATGCTCTATTCCAACCGCGCCGGTGCCATGGAAGCGATCGACCTCTACCTCAGGCTTGGTTTCATGGAACTCCCATTGCCCACGAAAGCCTACGCGCGCGCCGATATCTACATGGAACTGGAATTGAGCTAGCGGCAGGCAGGTACGTCGAAGACCTTGGTCTCCGATCTTCGCCGCATGAGCATCCGCATCGGAAAGATCCTTGTAACCGCCGCCATCCTGGTATTCGGTCTACAAGAGTTGCTGAACATGTGGCGCCAGACCGGCGACGCGATGAGCGTTGCGGTGACCGGGTTCATCAACCTTGTGCTCGCCGGGCTCTTGCTGCGCAGTGCCTTGAAACGGCCTGACCCTCTGGTTGCTCCTCCACGTGGCTGGACCATCTTCTGGAACGTTCTTGGTGCGCTTTGCGCGCTGAGCTTGATCGGGAACCTGTTCGGACTGGGAAGGCCGCCCGCAAAGCACCGCATCACCGTGAATGGCTTGACCATCCCACTGGACAAGTGCGTAGAGGGTTCGGTGCGCATTTCCAAGGAACCCGCCGAGCGCCTCGCGTTCTGTACGTGTACAGCGACCAAGCTCGCCGAACTCGAAGGAGTCTCCACCGTTCATGAACGGGCGCTGGAAAGCGGCCGCTTGGATGAGGTCATCGAAGATCTGCAACGCGAACAGAAGGTCGACATGAAGCCTTTCGCTGATTGTCTGGCGAACTCGGCGGGCTCGCGGTGGACCCTGGTGATGTCCGAACGGGTCAGGGCCGAATGCCTCGCGCGCATTGCAGCGGACAGCTCCTATCAAGATCTCGTGGTCTCCAAGTTCTGTGATTGCCTCGCCGAGAAAGTCACCCGCTTCTCCCCGTCCGAAGTGGCGTCCTGGGATCCGGACACGACAGGGGTCGCCATCCAACTACGGGCGGAATGCGCGGAGCTTAGCCGCAAGTGATCGCCTTGCATGCACGTCCCCGGTTTGGTCGCGTCATGAGCTCGCCAGCACCAACCGTGCCTTCTCCTTTCCGAGACGGATCGTCGCGATCGCACCGGAGTTGAACTTGAGATGGTCCGCAGCGATGCCATCGGAAAAGATCACGCCCTTGTCCGGCATCAATGACGTGATGGTGATCTCCTGCCCTGCTTTCAATCTGCCTGTAGTGACGGCGATGCCCGAGCGCCGGCTCTGGAACGGCTCGCGCACCACGAACTGGAGTTCATTCTCCCCGAGTCCTTTCGACTTTCTGGCCTTTTCCTGCGGACCCCGAAGGAGGCCATTGGCCATGTTGTACATCGAACTCAGCCAGCCCGTGCTGCCAGAGCGCGTGGATACCAGGATACCCGATGAGCTCTGCTCCTCTTCTTCCGCTCCGAACGTGATGCGGTAACGCGCCGAGGTATGATCGCTGATACCGATGAAGAGGTCGTTGAAGGCGAGCAACCGCTGGCCGTCGTTGAGGCGCGCTTCAGCCAAGGACGCATCGCGGTGCATGTAGGCGCCAGCGACCACGCGTTCCACGGCAGCAAGACAGGTCGCGGAATTGAAAGGCAGCAGCACACCGTCGTAGCGCTCGGGGTCCGGGTTCACGCCGATCATGGGACGGCCGCCGACGTACTTCGCTGCGTTCGCCAGCAGGCCGTCCTGACCGATGGTGATCACCACCTGATCGTCGCTGAAGATGAACGACGGCAGGAAGGCGCGCTCCACCACCTTGTTCTTGATCGTCCGCGCCAAACTCCGCTGCACCTCGTCCAACGCGGTGTGGAATGCGTCGTGTTCGCGCTCGTAGTCCGTGAAGTCGCCACCGTTGCGCTCGATGTAGAAGCGTGCCTGCGACCGCGTGTTGAAGCGTTCCACGAGCATCTCCAGCCGCGTGCGGCCCCGAACGATGATCGCGTATTCGATCCGCGTCATTTCTTCTCCTCCTTGCGCAGCAGCTGCTCCAGCAATTCGGGACTGATGTTCAGCGTGCCCACTTTCCCTGCGTTCTCCGCCAGCTCGCGGAAGGCCATGGCGATGTTGGAGCGCGCGTCCTGTTCACCGCGCAAGGCCATCAGCATGCGCCAGTCCATTTCCTTGTAGGGCTTCAGTGTGGTCTCCAGTACGTAGCCCTGCGCATCGGCCTCCTTGCGCTCGTTCGCCGTCTTCTGGTCGATCAACATCTTGCGCTGATCTTCCACCGCGATGTCCGCCTGCACCTTCAGTTCGCGCAGCTTGCGTTCGTTCTCGGCCTTCTGCACGTCGCTCTCCATCACCTTCTCAGCGATCTGTTTGCGCTTCTCCTCAACCGCGATCTCCGTGTTCAGCTCGCTTTCCTTGATCTTCCGCTCCTGCTCCACAGCGAAGTTCCGCCGCTCGTAGATGGCCTGGTCCGCTTCCTGCTGCAGCAGTTCGCGCGTCCCTGTCTCCAGCGCCCGCGCCATTTCCGGCGAGGCTTTCACCGCCAGCACATTCACGGAGAGCACCTCCACCCCTAGCGCCGCGATGGCCGCTGAGCCCTTGATCCCCGTGCGGATCTGCTCCTCGATGGCCTTCGCTGAACGGATCGCGTCCTTCAGCCCGATGCCGTGGATGTAAGAAGCGGTGGCCGTCTGCGCCTCGTTGATGATGCGCTGGTTCAGCTTCTCCAGGTCGTTCTTCTTGTAGATGCCCCGGCCGTCCACGGTGAAGTCGAGCAATAAGGCGAGCTGCTTGGCGTCGGCCACTTTGTAGCTCACCTGGCCTTGGATGGAGATGCTCTGGTGATCACGCGTGGTCTCCGCGAAGATGAAGGGCAGGTCGTTGCTGCCCAACGGGATCGCCGCGATGGAGCTGCTGGGGGCGAAGTAGAAGAAGGACAGGCCCCTGCCTTCCTGCACCACTTGGCCGTTCTTGTAGTGGATGACGTGCGTCATCGCGTCGAAGCTGATGTACTTGATGCCGAACATGCGCGGAAGGTAACGGGATGGCCGGGATCAGGGCTGGACTGGAATGCTGTCCGCAGATGACGCGGATGACACAGATGGAATGCGGCTGCCGCGCTTCAGGCTCCGGGGCGACGAAGAATGAACTTGCGCTGAACATTCTGACGAACATCCATACACAGCAATACGCCATCGAGGACCGGCCCGGTCTTCGACAGCAGCTTCAACACCTCGTTCGCTTGCAGGCTGCCGATCACCGCGCAGGTGGTGGGCATGATGCCGGTATTCGCGCAGTTGAGCAACGCATCCGCGTAGAAGGCCGACAAGTCAAAGGCCTCGCGCAGGTGGAAGCCCCGCAGATGGTGGAGCACGGTGACGTAGCCCTCCCATCCCTGCGCGGTAGCGAAGGCCAGCGGAATGCGGTGCCCGCCGCAGGCAGCGTCGATGGCGAAGCGCGCTTCCAGGTTGTCCGTGCAATCGCAGACCACATTGCGGTCGGCGACCATGTGCGCCAGTACCTCGGTGAACGGCTCGGTGATGGCCTGGATACGGACATCCGGGTTCTGGATCTTCAACCGTTCGGCGAGCACGGCCGCTTTGAATGCGCCGACATCTTCATGTGCGAATTGGAACTGCCGGTGCAGGTTCGTCACGTCCACACGGTCCGGATCCATGATGGTGATCGAGCCGACACCAGCAGCGGCGAGCAACGTGGCAACGGACGTACCCAAGCCACCAGCACCGATGATCAGTACACGTCCGTCGAGCAGCTTCGCCTGGGCTTCTTCACCGAAGCCTTCCACCGCGATCTGCTGCGTGTAGCGCGCCCCGCTCACTTCCGGTTGATCTGTGAAGTGATGGTACGGTCCGTGATCTTGTCGTCCTCAGCGAGCAGAAAGGCTTTGGAAATGATCACCGATAGACCAGAGTCACCTTCGAACGGCAGGAACAGGTTCTGTGTCGGCGCTTTGCTGCGGTCCGGTACGATGCACAGATACTGGTCGTTCGGCTCCATCAGGATGTTCGTGCTTCCAAGGTGGATCTTGTAGGTGCGGATCTTGCCTTTCACCACGAGGAATTTGTCCTGGATGCTGGAGACCTTGGCGATCTTCAAGCGCGGTAACAGGCCGGTGAGGATCTCCTTACGCGTCTTCGCCACTTCACCCAGATCACCGAAGGAGTAGCTCTGCCAATAGTCGCGGTAGCCCGGCAATGCGCCACCGCTGTCCTGCCATTCGGGATCGTTGCCCACGCTGGCCACGCCCACGAAGAGGTCCACATCGCGCATCACCTCACTGAAAGCCACCACCGGAACATCCACCAGGTCCATCGGATCCTCGTAGCCGATGCGCCCGAAACGCACCTGGTCCGTGGCCATGTAGGTCCAGATGCCCGTGTCGTTCGTCGCACCATCGGCGTTCACCTCGTTCAACCAGAACTGCGCGCCGATGCCGTGATCGGGCAGCGAAACGCTCGCCCATGACCCGTCCTGCCCGTTGTCGAATGCGCCCTGCAAGGCGTACTTCCAGCCGCGGGCCTTGGCCAGCGAGTTGAACTGGTGCTGCTTGAGCAGATGCGCTGCCATGCGGTTGCTGTAACTGCGCGTGTTCATCTCCGCGTCCGTCAGCAGATACACCTCTCGGTACGCCTGTTTCAGCGGTTGGCGGATCTCACGCGCCATCATGAACTCGCGCCATGTGCGGACATCCGCGACGCTCGCCGTGGCTGGATGCCAAAGCGAAACGGACATCGTATCCATCGGCGTGAAGGCGTCACCCTTCATGGTCGTCCATGCGCCGTCGACAAGGATGGCAGGCATGATGCGTTCTCCGTCATGGAAATTCCAGATGATGCGATTCGCCAGGAAGCCGAGCAGTCCATGTTCCACGAAATGCTCCCGGAAGTATGGCATTGCCATAACGCGCGTGCTCCGGAACATCCGGTCGATGCGGTCGCGCTGCGCGGTGGTGCCCAGGTCCACTTGCTTTACCGCGTCCTTCATCTTCTTCAGCTTGGCGGCGTGGCCTTCCTTCACCGCTGCGGGCACCGATTTCTGGGGCGTTCCATCGGGCTTCCGCCACTCCAGTTCGCTATCGCCGGGACCGGTCACGGTGAGCGTGGCGGTGTAGCCGTCGAAGTCCCATGCGCGCGACCCGTCCTTCAATCCCAGGTCATCGCAGGCCTGATCCTCGATCTCGTACACCGTGATGCCCTTGTCCGCCGCCGCTTCCGCGAGGTACCTATCGATCAGTGCCACCGTGCTGCTCTGCTTGATGCGCAGTTTCAAGCGGCTCAATTGCCCGATACCGTCCAAGCCCTTCGAGCGAAACAAGGTGAAGAGGCACGCGTTACCCACAGCCATCGCGGCAGGGCCTTGTTGCGGGATCTTCCGGAAGCTCCGTTCCGCCAGTGCCGCAACCGTGGTGATCGTGCGCGCATCATGGAAGTGCGCGCACATCCACACCAGACCCTTCAGCAGATCCATGCTCTGCGTGTGCAGGAACTCCGTGGTGGTGTAGGTCTGCTCGCGTCCGTTGTAGCGGTGAACGTGTTCCGTGGTCTTTTCCTTCAGTTTGATGACGAAGTCGAACCAGGTCATCACCTGTTGCTTGAACGCGTCCGCGCCCGGGCCGTCGATCAGGGTGCGGGATGCCGCGAGGTACTTCTCGCTCGGCTTGGATCCGCTCGCTTTCATGGCGTGGCCCAGGATCGGGTACCATTTGTCCCGCAACTCCGGTGACATCGCTTGTACCGCACTGTTCACTTCCGGAACGAACGGATCATCGCCTTTGATGAGCACCGGATGCACCTCGCCTTCCCCCGCCGGTCCCGCGATGATGGCGTTGATGCGGTCGATCAGCTTGATCCGCTCCTTCTCGCTCGAATAGTTGGTCGATCCGTTTACCGTGATCCGCGTCGCGATCAGCGTCGCGCGCAGTCCATCCGAAACGGGCTTCGCCTTGTGCTGGCGTTCGATGTGCGTGAACAGCATCCCGATCGGCCACGATAGCAAGTTGACGTTTCCCCAACGGCCGTGGGTCGAGAACGTGTCCAACAAGCGCGCGACATCCGCGTCGTCCACTACCAGCGACGCCCGAAGTACCTGTTGCACCAAGGCGATGCGGAACTCATTCCGCATGTGGTCATCACTACCGAATGTGATCGAACGCCTACCGCTCTGCCATTGATGGGTGGCGCGAGCCAAGTAGTCGAGCAGGTCAACGCGCTTCTTGTCCGGCCACGTGGACACTGCTTCCGTCCAGGCCTTCATCGACGCGACCTTCAGGCCCGCATAGTTTCCACCGTTGGCCCGATGTTCCGCTTCCAGGTCGGCGATCACCCGATCATATTCCGGATGACCGCCCAAGCCGATGGCGCTCTTCAGTTTGTCCAGCAATCCCATCGCTATCCGCCCACCAACGGCGTAAGTTTCACGAAGCTGATGCGCGTGCTCTTGCTCAGGCGCACTTCCTCTTCCAGCGTTTCGGCCTGCCGGTCATCCACCAGCATGAAGAAGACGTTGCGCGTGAACGCATCCAGCGCGACGTACACCTGCTTCTCGCCGTCCACCGCGCGCTTGTTCTTCAGCTTGAAGCCGTTCAGCGTGCGCTCGGCATCACTGGGCTCCACAAGGCCATTGAAGAACTCCGGGCGCTTATCGTTGTAACGCCGCACTTCTTCCAGCACGCGGGCTTCGATGATGTCCCGGACGGTAACGAGCTCACTGGCGAATTCCAGTTCGATCTCGTTCAGGATGTCCCCGGCGAAGGTCTCGTCCTTGATGGCGATGAGCATACGTGGTGCGCCGAGGCCCGGCGCTGGTATCAGGTTGTTGTGTTCAGCGCGTCGAAGATGCGCGATCGCTCGATGCCGACCACCAGCACCGGGTTGAAGTGATCATGTGGGGAAGATCGTCATCCATGAACGACAGGCGTCCGTTCCATGGAAAGAGTTGTTCCAGTTCAACGCGCCATCCCCGTCCCTGTACCAATTTCAACCCATCAAACCCGACCCGACCATGAGCACATACCTGATCCTCGGCGCCACCGGCAACACCGGCAAACCCATCGCGCAAGGGCTTCTCGACAAGGGGCACACTGTCCGCATCCTCGTGCGTGACGCCGCCAAAGCCAAGGAACTCACCGATCAAGGCGCGGTCCTGTTCCAAGGCGATGCCATCGACAGCGACCTGTTGAAGCGCGCCCTTGCCGGAGCGGACGCGGCCTATTTCCTGGTGCCGCCCAGCTGGGGCGCTGAGGACTTCTCGGCCCACCAACGGGAGCATGTGGACGCGTTCACCCGAGCGCTGCGTGGCTCGGGCGTGAACCATGTGGTGACCCTCAGCAGCATCGGCGCGCACCTGTCGGAAGGCAACGGCGTGGTACAGGGTCTGCACTACATGGAGCAGGCGCTGAACGGCATCAGCGGGTTGAACAGCCTGCATCTGCGTTCCACCTATTTCATGGAGAACAACCTCGGCGGCGCGGGCATGGTCAAGAACATGGGCCTGATGGGGGGGGCCGTTCGCCCCGACCTGAAACTCCCCATGGTGGCCACGCGCGATGTCGCCGCAAAGGCCCTTGATCACCTCCTGAAGCTCGACTTCGACGGCCATGGCCACGAATACGTGCTCGGGCCCCGGGAAGTCACGCTTCCTGAAGTTGCAGGCGTGCTGGGGGCCGCGATCGGCCAACCCGACCTGAAGTATGCCCAGTTCCCTTACGACCAGGCCGCACAGGGCATGATGCAGATGGGTGCCAGCGCGAGCATGGCCCAGCGCATGATGGAGTTCGTGGAGTGTTTGAATTCCGGGAGGATCCTTGAAGAGGCCCGCCGCGATGCGGTGAACACCACGCCGACGGACATCAAGGAATTCGCACCGGTGTTCAAAGCGGTGTACGAGATGAACTGAGCGCCACCGCACCTATCGGTCCGGCACAGCGCGGCAAGAGGTACGGCGAGGGGTGGCGGCATGATCGCGCCGCTACCTTCGCCCCCCATTCCAGCAACCACATGCCCATCACACGCAGAGCCACCGCCACTTGGAGCGGCACTGGCAAAGAAGGCTCCGGAGCCGTTACCACCACGAGCGGAGTGCTCAACAACACGCCGCATTCGTTCCTCACGCGTTTCGTGAGCGAGGACGGCAAGGCCGGCACCAACCCGGAGGAACTGGTCGCCGCCGCGCATGCGAGTTGCTTCACCATGAAGCTGAGCTTCGTGCTGAACGCCGCCGGCTTCACACCTGACAAGTTGGAGTGTACCGCCAACGTGAAGATGGACAAGGTGGGCGACGGCAATGGCGTGGTGGGCATCCACCTCGAGTTGAAAGGCACCGTGCCCGGCATCGATGCGGCGAAGTTCCAAGCCTGCGCGGAGGACGCGAAGGCGAATTGCCCGATCAGCCAGTTGCTGAAGAGCGTGCCGATCACGCTGAGTGCGACGTTGGGCTGATCGATCTTTCCTTCGGGCAACCGCCTTGCATGGTTGCGTCTTGCTATCGAACATGAGGCTGCGCGAACTATCCATCCTCTTCGCTACCTGCTGGCTGAACAACGCGACGGGCCAGCCCCCGATCACGGTTGAGTGGGTGGCCTTCCGACCTTATGGCTATGGCACGGTCTTCACACAGGCACACATCGATCGCGACCCGATCACGGGCAAGTACCTCTGGGCCGTTGAGGACGGCTGCCCCGGCGGTGATGAGGCCGCTTTCCTGTTCGACAGCACGGGCGCCGAAGTGACCCTGAGTTTTCCGGATTGCTTCAACGTGGGCAGCTTGGACCACTTGGAGGACATCGAGGTCGTTGGGGATTCGCTCTACTACATCGAGTATCACCAAGCCATCGCCGGGAGTCCGCAGGACGTCTTCTGGCACCTGTTCGGTCAGGGAGAACTCGTCATACACAGCGCGCCCGAAACGGACTGGGAGTTCGGGAATGATCTGGTGGTTGACGGCAACGACCTTTTTGTCTGCGGTGTTTCCGGTTATGGAAGTCCCGCTCCTGATGGCCAATTGATACGAGCGAACCTCAATACCGTGCCCGTTTGGAACATCTTATGGGACAACGGAGGTCCCTTGCCGAATACGGGATTCCTCAGCGTGGCCCCGCATGGTGATACCATCGCTGCCGCCGTGTTCCCGCAAGTAGCCCTCTTCGATCGGGGTTCAGGTGCCTTCATTGACACCCTCAGCCTTTTCCAATCCATCTGGACGGGCGAACGCGCAGGACATATCCAGGAACATGATGGGGTCTTGCATTGGGCCGTTCGCATGGGTACTACCATCCATTACGGCGCGTGGGATCTCGCTTCCGGCCCTGTTTGGAGCGGTGAGCAGGTGTTCCAATCAGCCGTGGGCGACGTGGATGTGGTCGTGGATGACGACGGTCACACCTGGATCGGCTGTACGGCGGACGGTGCAGGCCAGATCCTCCGCATCGACCCCTCGGGCACGTTGCTCGGGGTGTACCCCACGTATGCTGGCGTGAGCGATCTGGAATGGACGAACGGCAAGATCAGCATCACGGGCAAATTCGCGACCGGCGATCCCACTTCGTATGTGATCACCGGCGTGCCCATTCCGTGACAGGTCCCAGCCGAAACGGGATGAAACACATGCGCAACACCTTACACCCCTTCGTCGTGCTGATGTGCATCACCACATCAGGGGCGCTCGCGCAAACGCCGCTGCAACCGCTGTGGTCGCATACGTGGCCTTACGGGAGCGGCGAGCCGTACGCCACGCTCACTCCCGGGATCGACAACCATGTGAGCCTCGACCCCATCTCCGGCAACGTGTTCGTGTCCATCGATGACCAGGACCAACTATTCAGCCAACGATGGGACGTACTGCTGTCCTTCACCCCTGGCGGGACCGAAGTGACCCCTGATCCCATTCCCTTGCTCGGCGTGCAGAACGATGCTTCATATCCCGACCTCAACCTGGAGAACACCAGACAAATGGAGGTGTTCGCGGGCGCGGCCCTGCAAGCGCACGGTCATGGTGCCGTGATCATCAATGGAGCCGGCCGATCCTTCCTGCTGCGCCAGGATGATGGAACCACCTGGCAGCTGAGCCTCGGCATCGGGGACTTCGGCGCCGATCCCACCACAAGTGTTCTCTTGGATGCTGATGGCCCCGTACTCGGGGGCTCGGCCGATGGGACCACGGGATGGTTGTGTACCGTTGGCGATCAAGGATGGCCGCAATGGGCGCATTCGTACGTGGGCACCCACCCCATCTTCGACGTACTGGCGGTGAACGGGACCCTCTATGCCGCATCGCATGGAACCGTACTGATGGTCGACCGCGCCACCGGTGTGCTGACCGGCCAGATACCCATATCCGTCAGTGCGTACCGCATGCACCTGGCCACGGATGGCGAAGCCCTTTACTACGCATGGTCCAATACGGCCGGACAGCACTGGGGCAAGCGGTCACTTACCGGGGACGTGATCTGGGATCAGCAGGCGACCGGGGATCTGGATGTGACGGAAATGAAGGTGGATGCGCTCGGACGGGTCTGGATGAGCCTGAACCCCTGGTTCCCTGAAAGTGGCGGCCGGCTGTTGATCTCCACTGCGGATGGCAGCGCGTATGAACAGTTCTCCTATGGCGCGAGCATCAACGACATCGAGCTGGACAGCGAACGGGCCTATCTCACCGGATGGTCGGACACGACCACGACCGGAACCTACCTGATCGCGGTGAGCGCGGAGATGAACGTCGGTAACGCCCATGTCGAACGACCGTCGGCACTGACGTTAGGGCCAAACCCGGCATGCGATGTATTGAACATCAGTAGTAACATGGCTCTCCGCGACATGGAGATCCTGGATGCGGCAGGCCGGACGATCCTGCGTCAAGTTGCCGGCTCACGCTCGATCCCCATCGCTCTTCTTTCTCCCGGTGCATACTGGTTGAACGCGCGAACAACGGATGGCGCCGTCCTGCAGCGACGGTTCATGGTGGCCCGCTGAATCAGCTACGGGGGGCTTGGTTGATCACAATTCTTGCCGCTCCGCATGCGGCATCACCTCCCCCGCTTCCACCCAGCGTTTCAACAGGCGGAGCAATTGCGCCCAGCAGTAGCTGCTGATGCGGAAGTGCTCGCTCCTCCGCCCAGCCGCGATGGTAGAAGCGGACCTTCGTGCCACCCACAACCGCTGACGGATCGAAGCCCACGCGTGTGCCGATCCAGTCGTCCATGGAAGCGGTCATCTCCCATTCAAAAGCGCGTTCGGCATCGAACCGGGAAACGCGCGCGCGCCAGTCCCACGGGTCACCGAAATAGAGCCTGTACTCGCCCCCCAGCACGGGTGTGCCGGAGCACTCCAAGGTCCACCACTTGTCGATCCGCCCTGGTTCGATGAGGGCGGCGAACACGTCTCCCGGGGACGCTTTGATGAAGAAGTCGTGCAGGATGTCAGGCATATGCCGAAGATAGCGGGGCTATTTTGCGGCGGATGGTGCGGACATGGCCAATTACTGAATGGTTGAGCGCAGCAGCGCCCATGATCGATGTCCGATCGCCGGGCGAGTTCGCGCGCGGTCATATTCCCGGCGCCACCAACATCCCGCTCTTCAGCGATGATGAGCGCGCCGTGGTCGGCACCCTCTACAAGCAGAGCGGACGTGATGCGGCCATGCTGGAAGGATTGCGCATCGTTGGCCCGAAGCTGGCCCCCATGGTCGAACAGGCCCGTACCATCGCTGCGGAGGGACGCATCCGGGTACACTGCTGGCGCGGAGGGGAGCGCAGCGGAAGCGTCGCGTGGCTGCTCGACAAGTCGGGCTTCCACGAAGTCACGACACTGAAGGGCGGGTACAAGTCCTTCCGCAACCAGGTGCTGAACGCGTTCAACGCACCGGTCGATCTGCGTGTGCTCGGAGGTTACACCGGCACAGGCAAGACAGCGTTGCTCGGGTACCTGCGCAACATGGGCGAACAGGTGATCGATCTGGAAGCGCTCGCACATCACAAGGGCTCGTCCTATGGGGCCATCGGCGAGCTCCCCCAGCCGACCACTGAGCACTTCGAGAACCTGCTGTGGAACGAACTCCGCCACCGCGATGCGACGCGACCGCTCTGGGTGGAGGATGAAAGCCTGATGATCGGCCGGACCAAGATCCCCGAGCCGTTCTTCGAACAGATGCGCGGCGCCCTGCTCTTCTTCGCCGATATGCCCAGGACAGAACGTGCCGCCCGATTGGTCACCGATTACGGGAAATACCCGAAGGAACAACTCGCCGAAGCGACGAAGCGCATCGAGAAGCGGCTCGGCCCCCAGAATTGCAAGACCGCACTCACCGCGCTTGAGGCCGATGATCTCTTCACCGTGGCGATGATCACGCTGACTTACTACGACAAGACCTATCTGCGTGGCGCTTCGCTCAGGGATCCAGCGCACGTGATCAACCTGCCCGCTTCGGCGAACGATCTTCGCGGCTTGGCCGAACGGCTCATCGCCCATGTCCACGCTCCCCGCCACTGAACCCGTGTGCCTCACACAGCATAGCCATGGCGCGGGCTGTGGCTGCAAGATCGCGCCCGCCCAGCTGGAGATCATCCTGAAAAGCGCGTTGGGCACCTTGCCGGATCCCAAACTGCTGGTGGGCTACGGCAGCCGGGATGATGCGGCCGTGTACGACCTGGGCGACGGCCGCTGCGTGATCAGTACGACGGACTTCTTCTCCCCCATCGTCGACGATGCGTTCGACTTCGGTCGGATCGCCGCGACCAATGCCGTGTCCGATGTGTATGCGATGGGAGGACGGCCCTTGCTGGCCATCGCGATCCTGGGCTGGCCCGTGGAAAAACTCGGCCCCGATCTTGCGCAGCAGGTGGTGGAAGGCGGACGACGCGCGTGCCACGACATGGGCATACCGCTCGCAGGCGGCCACAGCATCGATGCGCCGGAACCGTTCTTCGGCCTGGCTGTGACCGGTGAAGTGCGCAAGGAGCATCTCAAACGCAACGACACAGCGCACGCCGGAGATGTCATCTTCCTGACGAAACCGATCGGTATCGGCCTGTTGAGCACCGCGCAGAAACGGGGCAAGCTCCGGCCGGAACACGCCCACGTCGCCCGGGACCTGATGGTGATGCCCAACAGCATCGGTACGCGGCTCGGCGAACGTTCCGGAGTGCATGCCCTCACCGACGTCACCGGGTTCGGCCTTGCCGGGCACCTGCTCGAAATGTGCCGGGGCGCCGGTCTGGGGGCCCGCATCCGATTCGATGACATCCCTCGGATACCAGAGGCCCTGATCTACCTGAATGAAGGTTGTTTTCCGGATGGTTCCTTCCGCACGTGGAAGAGCTGCGCCGGAGAGATACAGGGCGCATCGTCGATGGAAAGGATGCTGTTCATGGCCGACCCCCAGACGAGCGGTGGCCTGCTCATCGCATGCGCACCGGAGGCGAGCGGCGAGGTGAGCGCGATGCTGGGATCCGCGGGCCTTGCGTCGAAGATGATCGGCGTTTTCGAACCCGCCCAGGGAGCTCCCGGCGTGTTTGTCGAATAGCGATGGTTCTCCGGCATCCCGGCCACGACAAGCAAGGCAACTCGTTATTTTGGGCCTGCTCCGCAGGAAACCAAAAACCACCTCCCGGTCATGGCCAAAAAAAGATTGAACGAAAAGGATATCGATACGCTGCTAAGCCAGTACCGCTCTGAACGACGACGCCTGAATTTCCAATTGGGCATGGTGCGCATGGCGCTGAAAGACCTCAAACGCGCGCAGGCCGCGTTGCCGAAAACCCCGCCCAAACCCAACGTGGTGATGCTTCCGGATGGTACCGTAAAGCGCCGACCGGGCCGGCCCCGCAAGGGTGAAGTAGTGGCGAAGAAGCCGAAACGCGGCCCCGGACGTCCGCCCAAGCGCGTGCGCCCTCCCCGTGAACTGAACAACTGGGACAACATGGTGCTCGGGGCCATCCGGAATTCAGGGCGGTTGATGCCCAAAGAGGAACTCGTGAAGCACGCCATCCATTGGGCGGGCAGCCACGAACCCGGAATGAAGCGGCCCGTAGTGGAGACCTTCGTTACCCGCACGCTGCAAAAGCTCAGTGGGCGGAAGAAAATGCTGGGCATGCACCATACCGGGCTTCGCCGCGGCAACCACTACGGATTGAAGGAGTGGTTCTTCCAGAGCAGCGGGAAGCTCCGCCGACAGCACCTGAGCAGATTGCGGCTGACGGAGAACGAGAAGTAGGAACCGGGGACGACTGGACCGGGGACCACCTATGGTCGTCCTTGTTCTTGGGATGCCCTGGCCGCCGCGAACTGCGCCGGGGTACATTCGCCCGTGATGAGAACCTGCCTGTCCGTGATCCTCGCCGCACCGCTGCTGTGCGGAGGCGTTTGCAAACCCACCATGCTGGGCGGGCCATCGAAACTGGAAGAGATCAAGCTTCCTGCGGGATTCTCCATCGGCGTGTTCGCCGAGGGGGTGAAGACCGTGCGCGCGATGGCCTACAGCCCCGCCGGTATCATCTATGCCGGATCGAACGACGAAGGCGTCCTGTACGCGATGCCGGACAAGGACCATGATGGCGTGGCGGACAGCGTGTACACCATCGCCAGCGGCCTGCAGATGCCGGTCGGTGTGGCTTGGCACAACGGGGACCTGTACTTCTCGGCGGTCAGCAGGATATCGGTGCTGCGGGATATCGACCGGCACTTGGCCGACCCGCCGGCGCCGGTGATCGTGTACGACAAGTACCCGACCGCCACACACCACGGCTGGAAATTCATCGGTGTTGGTCCTGACGGCAAATTGTACGTGCCCGTGGGCGCGCCTTGCAACATCTGCCTGAGCGAGGACAGCATCTTCGCCTCCATCACACGGCTGAATACCGATGGCACCGGGCTGGAGATCATCGCCCACGGCGTGCGCAACAGCGTCGGTTTCGATTGGGACCCGCGCGACTCGTCCCTCTGGTTCACCGAGAACGGCCGCGACTGGATGGGCGACGATATGCCGAGCTGCGAGCTCAACCACCTCAGCGCGACCGGTCAGCATTTCGGTTATCCGTTCTGCCATCAAGGCGACACGCTCGATCCGGAATTCGGGAAAGGAAAGAGCTGCTCGGGCTACGTACCTCCCATGGCCAAGCTGGGACCACACACCGCACCTCTGGGCATGCGCTTCTACCGAGGCTCCATGTTCCCGGAAAAATATCGCGGAGCCCTGTTCATCGCCGAACATGGCAGCTGGAACCGGAGCAAGCCTGTCGGCTATCGCATCGCGGTGGCGTACCCGGCGGCTGACGGCACCGTTGAGCACGAGGTCTTCGCCGAAGGATGGCTGAGCGGCAGCAGTGCCTGGGGCCGCCCGGTGGACGTGCAGGAACTTCCCGATGGCTCGTTGCTCGTCAGCGATGATGCCGCCGACAGGATCTATCGCATCACCTACAGCGCACCTTGAAGGTTCTTTTTTCAGTGCGACGGTGACGCTTCACCCGGCCCCACGTCCGAACGCCGGACTTGGGGAAAGGGAGGATGGGAGAGATCCACCTGGACCCGCAAGCGAAGGGCGTCTTCGGATGCCCTTCGTCATTGGCCGTGTGGAAAACTCATTTGATAGATCCACCGATCCCGGGTCGGCCGCGCCCGCGCACGAGGGCAGCTTTGCCAAATGAAGCACTGGTTGTTCCCGGTCGCATGCCTGTTCTGCATCAACCTCCAGGCTCAACGGAGCGGCTTTGGTGCGGGTCTCATCATCGGTGAACCCACGGGGATCTCGGTGAAAGGATGGATCGCCTCGGACCGCGCCATTGACGGGGCGCTCGCGTGGGACCTCGGACATGGCAGCGCGTTCCGTATCCACGGCGACTACCTGTTCCACAAATACGACCTGATCAAGGTCGGGAAAGGCGCGATGCCGTTGTACTACGGGCCTGGTCTGCGCATGCGCTTCTGGAACGATGGCCGGCACTGGCGGCATGGTGACTGGTACTACGAACGGGGCAGCATGGATCTGGCCGTGCGCTTTCCCGTGGGCCTGGCGTATCAGTTCGACGGAGCTCCGGTGGATCTCTTCGTGGAACTGGTCCCTTCGCTGGGGCTGATACCGTCGACCTACTTCGATCTGGACCTGGCCATCGGTGGCCGCTACTGGTTCTGACGCTTCAATAGCGAACCTTCAAGCCAGGGGCGCTTGGCGAACGGGCTTTTGTACAGCCACCAGTATGCGGCCCAAGCGGTGCCCGTGCCGATCATCGCGCCGCAGAGCACGTCTTCCGTGAAATGCTGGGAGAGATAGACGCGGGAGAACGCGAGCAGACCGGAAAGCAAGGCGAGCAGCGCGGCGGGGACCGGACGGCCGATCAGCACCGCGGCGACGAAACACATGCTGAACGCACAGGTGCTGTGCCCGCTGGGAAAACTGTTGTGGTGGAGCATTTCCACACCGGGCACCAACCGCAGATCGGGCATGCCCCCAATGAATGTCGACGGCCGGTCGACGTCGGCGAAGAGCGTGTGCTTGAGCGATTGTGCGATAATGGAACTGCCCAGGACGCTCACAGCGACCATCAAGAACCAACGCCAGCGGACGAACAGGAAGGCCAGACCGAACGCGGTAGGTACCAAGCCGTCGGCCAAGTGCGTACCGTACTTGAACCACGGGTCCAGCGCGGGCGTGGTGATGCGGTTGATGGCGGCATGCAACTCCAGATGACCGTTCAGCAGGACTGCGAAGTACGGCGTCAGCGCGAGCGCGATCACCACTGAAACGAATGTCCGGACAGACAGGTCACGCATGCGTTGTTCGCCCAGGCTGGTGCCGAGGCGATATGGTCAAATGTATCCGGCGACCGGTTCCGCCACGCCCTTGGCGACGAACAACGCATGGTTGATGTCCATGTTCCGCCGTACACCGATCGGGGTATTGCCGGACCGGAGCGCTACGGGAACATTCGCCTCATCAAACCACACAGCATGTCGACCACGGGAAAGCGCTTCGCGAAACGCACCAGCGACAAGGGGATCCACCGCGTGCTCGACGCGCGCACGAAAGCCGTTCTGAACGCGGTCCTGGACGAGCGTCGGGGCCATTCCCTGGCCGCCTGGTTGCGCGCCATGGACCGCGATCCGGCACGCGCCGACCGGGGTTGAACCCACGAAGAAGGGGGCCCGTGGGCCCCCTTCTATGCCTCTGCCCGCAATGTCATGGTAGCTGCTGCGTGCGTATGTTGTTCGGTGTGTTGCCGCCGATGTTGACGATGATGGGGTCGCGGTCGTTGGCTGTTCCGGTGTACTTCACCTGCCCGTCCAAGGTGATGTCGGATTGCACGTAACCACTGATGATGTTGTTCGGGGTGGTGGACCCCACCGCCACCAGGATGGGATCACGGTCGTTGCCGGTGCCGGTATACTTCAGCACATTGTCGCGCGCCACGTTGCCGCTCCAAAGACCCATGCGTCCCGGATTCACGATGGCGCGGGCATCCGTTCCGTAGGTGCTGGTGAATGGTTGGGTGAAATCCAAGGTCGCCGCGTTGGCGCCGAGGGCTTGTGCCGTTCCGGTCATTACGCCGAGACTGTTGCGGTGCCGCACGGCCACATGGTAGTTCCCGTTGGCCACGTTGAACAGCAACCGGCTGTAGCCATTGGTGCCCACGATATCACCGTCGCGTTGCAACAAAGCGCTGCGCGTTGCGATGATGGTGGAGGGTGTGGTCGCATTGCGCAGTTCGACGAGCACCCAGTCCACGACGGCGTTCTTGCCGGTAATGGCGAGGGTGGCCCCGCTCACCGTTTCACCGCCGCCGCCGCCCACATGCGTGAAGCCCAGGCCTGTGAAGGGCTCCGTCGTGGGAACCAGGGAAGCGGCCCGCAGATCGTCGCGCATCAGGTTGTTTGACGTGTTGAACGCCCCTTGCAGGTTCGCGCGCAGGATGACGCTCGGCACACAATCCTGCCAGCGCGCGAGCACCGATCCGGGGATCACCGTGCGCGTGCTGTTCGTGGGCGTCTGCCAATAGAGCGAGACGTTGTCGCCACCGGCCCCTTCCTTGTGCAGCATTTCCACATAGTAGTAGCGTCCGGCCACCAGGGGGATCGAGGCGCTCGTCTGCTCAGGATACTTGGTGAACTCGGCCACGTTCGTCCACTCCGGTACGCTGCAGATCTGCACCTTGTAGGCCGGTTCCGCGTTCAGGCTCAGGTAAACGACGGAGGCATCATCGCTACAGGTGGTGAAGACATAGTTGCCGGTCGTGGGAGCGATGATGTAACCGCGGAAACGCGTGCCGTAGTTGTCACCGATCTCTGCCCCTCCGGTGAACGATGTCGGGTAGTTGGTGCTGCTGGGTGAGTTCGGATAGTTGGGTGAAGCGGTCAGATTCGGCACATAGCTGCCCGTGATGTTGTTCCACACCTGGCGCATGATGCTGCCCGAGGCGCCCACGCACTGCGGAGCGGCGTAGCTGATCACGCTGATCACCTTGGTGGCGGTGCCGGTAAGGCCGGTATTGTCGGTCACGGTGAGGGTCACATAGTAGTCGCCCACATCGGTGAACGTCTTGTTCTGGGTGACTCCCGAAGCGGATGTGCCGTCACCGAAATCCCATACGTAACTGACGATACTGCCGTTGTCGGAACTGGACGCGCCGCTCAGGGTCACGTTCAACGGGCCGGGGCCGAAGTTGACACTGCTGAAAATGGCCGCCGTGGGTGCGATGCTCGTGCAGCGCGGATAGAGCCAGTTGGTGACCGTTGTGCTCAAGCCGGCGGCGTCGGTCACCTTCAGTTTCACCTCGTAGTAGAAGTCGTCCGTGTAACAGCCTTCACCGGTGATGACCGTGCTCCCGGTAGGCTGGGTGGTCGGTGTCTCCGGATGCGAGTGATTGTTGTGGTGCAGAATGGTCTGCCACTGATAGGCGATCTGTGCCGGGGTGTGCTCAAGGTCGGTCACGTTGGCCGTGAGCGCATAGGTGGTATCCACTCCCGGCGGATACAGATGTCCATTGGGGAAGCTGGTGATCGTCGGCTGCGGCGGGGTGTTGTTCACGCTCACCAACAGCGTGGTCTGGTTGGTGAGGCCGCCGACATCGGTCACGGTGAGCGTAACGGTGTAGCTGGTCGGCTGGCTCGTTCCCGGGGTGAATGTGTGATTGATGGTCTGGCCTGTGCCGGTGAAGCTGTCACCGAAATTCCAGGAGTAGGTCAGCGCCCCGTTCTCCGGATCACTGCTGCTGGCGGCGTTGAAACCGACGGTGAGCGGGCCCGGACCGTATTGCACGGTCTGGGTGGCGGCCGCTACCGGCGGGAGATTCGTGACACCGATGGGCGAGACCTTCCAAATGGCGTTGGCCTCGTACTTCACGTACCACAAGGCGCCATCCGGTCCCTGGTTCATGAACACGACGGCCCCAAGAGCTCCACCGAAGTTCGCCACGGAAACCGGCTGCTCTTGTGCGTTGAAGGCGAACTTCTTGATCCATGCACCGCCGTAGTCCCCGTGCATGTAGACGTTCTGGTAGCCGGTGGGCCAGCCCAAACCGGTGATCCATGTTCCTCCAACAGAGGCGTTCCCTCCGAACCGCGGCCCGGGAACCGGGGCACCTACTGCGTCCAAGTCATAGGTAACGGCCGTGTTCCCGCTGAAGCCCATGCTGCGGCTGCGATTGCCATGCTGCCAATCGATGGCCGGTCGGGAATGGAAGAAATGCGGGATCACCGTGGGCACCTGCACCGCGCTGTTACAGGGGTTGGGGTGTCCGTTGATATGCACGGGCACGTCCTGCTTGATCAGGTCCTGGAAATAGAAGTACTGCTGTGAACATCCACCGATGCCATAGAGCGGGTTCGGAGCATCCTGGTTGTAAGTGAGGGCGTTCATGTAGCCGTCGTTCTGTTCGCCTCCTTCGAAGATGGGCCAGCCGAAGTTCATACCGCCCTCATAGCACACATGGAGATCCTCCCAGGTGGCCCAGCCCACATCGCCGATATAGAACGCCCCTGGGTTGCCATCGGCCGGGTTGGAACTCCCCGTGCCCGGCCGACGCGTCATGCGGAAGGGATTCCGCAGGCCCATGGCCCATACCCGGCTTCGCGGCGCACGCGGCGCGGTGGGGTCGTAATAGGGATTGCTCGGTATACCGTCACCCGTATTGGGGTCGATGCGCAGCAGCTTGCCGTTGTGGCAGTCCACGAGTTGGGAACGCATGGCGCCCACGTTCTCCTTCGGCTTTAGGATGCTGTCGGTGAGCGCCTGGCTGAAATAGGTCCCGCCATCACTTCCCACATCCACGTTGTTGTAGCTGGCCCCATCCCCTACCGTGGCGAGCAGGGTTCCGTCCGCGCCGAACACCAGTTGGCCGGTGCTGTGCGATTCGTGCAAAAGGGGCACCCCGGTCTTTCTTGTTTCTCCCAACAACACCAGCCGGCTGTTGTAGTCGACCGTGTTGTAGCTGGGTCCGATGGCGGTGTAACGCGAGATGCGCATGATCGTGGCCGCATAGTACTGGTTGGTGGCCGCGTTGTAGTTGGGTGTTCCGAAGTTCATCAGGTGGTGCCGGTCCACCGCGTACATCAGGTAGATCTTCCCGTTCGTCAGGAAGTTCGGGTCCAGCGTGAAGCCCAGCAGGCCATGGTCGCGCCAGCCCCCCACCTCGTCGCTGATGTCGATCAGCGGTTGTGCGAGCCGCACTCCGTTCTCCACGATCCACACTTTGCCGTTGCGCTCCCACACATACCATCGCCCGTTGGCGTCGAAGGTGAACCCTACCGGTTCGGTCCAACCGGCCATGACCAAGGCATTGTTGAAGCCCGAAGGAACGGTTTGCGCTTGTGTTCCAAGGTTACCTGCGAGCCACAAGCAGGCCGCGAACAGGAAGGTCGAAAAGCGCTTGGGGAAGAGTGCGGCGGGGATGTTCATCGGGGAGTTCAGCTGATAGGCCGCCGAAATTACCCCATACATCTATGCGGGGCAAGGCTCTGATAAGGTCACCGCAGCGGCCGGACATCGGCTGGACTTGGCTTGGCCTTGTTACCTTGGCGTTCGATCGGGAATGCACCATATCAACCTTCGTATTACCGGCAAGGTGCAAGGGGTCTGGTACCGCAAAAGCGCCGAGGAGGAAGCCCTGCGTCTCGGCGTAACAGGCTTCGCCATGAACCTGCCTGACGGGAGCGTTCGCATAGAAGCGGAAGGATTGCGGGAAGCACTCGGTCGGTTCGTGGCGTGGTGCCGGACCGGGCCACCGAGGGCCGTCGTGGAGAACGTCGCGGTGATGGATGGCCCGCTTGTCGGGTATCCGGATTTCGAGACACGGCGATGATCCACTGTTGCGATCCGCTGACCGTCACCCTCTGACGGGCAGATACATTCGCGGCCTCGTTCGCCAAAACCTATGCAGGCGGACCTTCTGACGCATGAAGTCCTATCCTCTCCTCCTCCTGTTGCTGCCCATGATGGGCTGTGCCGGCGTCAACGACCCGACCGCGCTGACCGTTGGCGCACAGTCCGTGCATACCGACAGCCTCGCGGCCGCTCCTCCGGGGATCGATTGGAACGCGGACAGCCTGATCGCGCCTGAGGAGAAACACTTCGCGCACCTGCGCAAACTCACCTACGGCGGGAACAATGCGGAAGCCTACTGGAGCTTTGATGGGAAGATGCTCAGTTTCCAATCCGACTTCGCCGATTGGGGTCATGGTTGCGACCAGATCCATGTATTCGATCCGTTCCATGATGACCTGAGCAAAGGCGCCCCGCCGCAATTGAGCCTGAACGGAGGGCGGACCACCTGCAGCTACTTCCTCCCGGGCGACAGCCTGGTGCTCTTCGCCAGTACCGAAAGCGGCGGCAAAGAGTGCCCGCACACCGCACCGCACACCCCTGGAGGAAAGTACTTGTGGAACATCTACAAGGATTATGACATCTACGTGAGCGACCTGAAGGGACGGCGCCGCGCGCAGTTGACGAAAACGCTCGGCTACGATGCCGAAGCGACCATTTCACCCAAGGGGGACCGCATCGTGTTCACCAGCGTGCGCGATGGCGACCTGGACCTCTACACGATGAACATCGACGGCTCGGATGTGAAGCGGGTGACCACCGATCTGGGCTACGACGGCGGCGCGTTCTTCAGTCCGGATGGCAGCATGTTGTGCTGGCGTGCTTCGCGGCCAAAAACGCGCGACGAAGTGAAGGAGTACACCGACCTCTTGAAGCAGGGCCTCGTTCAACCGACCAGCATGGAGCTCTTTATCGCCAACGCCGACGGCTCTGGTGCGCACGCCATCACCTCGCTCGGCAAGGCGAACTGGGCACCTAGCTGGAGCCACGATGGCAAGAAGCTCATCTTCGCCAGCAACCACACCAGCGAGCGCGGCTTCCCCTTCACCCTGTACATGATCAACACGGACGGCACAGGTCTGGAACAAGTCTCTTTCTCCGATGCCTTCGATGCCTTTCCGATGTTCAGCCCGAACGGACGCTACATGGCCTTCAGCAGCAACCGCGGCGGGAAGAACCGCGAGACGAACCTTTTCCTGGCGGAGTGGAAAGACTGAATGACCGGTGTCCATGTGGTCATGTGACCATGTGCACATGGATGCGACCGCGATATTCGCGCCGTGGGCGAAGCAGGAACAGGATGGCGTGATCGACTGGCGCGGCGATGGGGGGTGTCCCCACAACGCGTGCTCATCATCCTGCTTGTCTTCGCTTGTACGGGGTGTACGGTGCTGTTCTTGAAGGAGCCTCTGACCGCAAGGGTCGCCGGCGATGGCGAAAAGCCGCTGTGGTTCTCCGTCCTCTATTACGTTCTGGTCCTCCCCTTCTACAACGTGCTGCTCCTGGCCTACGGGGCGCTCTTCGGGCAATTCAGGTTCTTCTGGGAGTTCGAGAAGCGCTTCTTCCGGCGACTTTCCGGCAGGCGCTGATCACCTGAGCGCACGCACTACGCGCACAGCTTCGCGCGTCTGGTTCTTCTTCAAGCGGCATTCCCACACGGTGAGCACCTTCCACCCTGCTCTCTTCAGTTCCTTCGATTTTCGTTCGTCACGTGCCACGTTCGTTGCCAACTTGTTCTTCCACCAGGTGCGGTTCGTCTTCGGCGTGTAGCGCTGGCAATGCGGGCAACAGTGCCAGAAGCAGCCGTGCACGAACACCGCGACTTTCCGACCCACGAAGGTGATGTCCGGACGCCCCGGCGTGGTGGCATGATGCAATCGATATCCTTTCACCCCTGCCGCGCTCAGGGCTGAGCGCATCAACTGCTCCGGTTTCGTGTTCTTCGACCGGATACGGCTCATCACCGCGCTGACCTGTGCGTTCTTGGGCCTGGGTGAACGCTTGTCGCGGATGTATGAACGTGCGGCGAGCACTATAACACCGTGACCTCCGTACGCCGGTTCTGCGCGCGACCCTCCTCGGTGTCGTTGCTCGCCACGGGTTTCATTTCACCGAATCCAGCGGCCGTCACACGCGTGGGTTCGATGCCATAGCCGGTGAGGTATTTCATCACGGCGTTGGCGCGTTCATCGCTCAATTTCTGGTTCTCCGCGTCGGCACCCACGTTGTCCGTGTGGCCGCCGACCTCGATGCGCAAGGTCGGGTTCGCCTTCATCAAGCGCAGCAGTTTGTCCAGTTCGAGGTTGCTCGCCGGAAGTAGTTCGGCGCTGGCCGTGTTGAAGAAGATGTTGCGGAGGGCGATCACACTGCCTGCGGAAAGCGGGCTCAGTGGAACCTCAAGCGAATACGGCTTGTCCGGCGTGCTGTTCGCGATACTGTAGTTCTCGCTGAAGAACAGGTATCCCTCGGCGCTCGCGTTCAGCGCATAGTCACGGCCTGTCGGAAGACAAACCAGGAACTCACCGCTCTTGGGATCGCTGTAGGCGGCGGTGGCCAGTTTGCCCGTGGCCAGGTCGTACATCTGCACATCCGCTTCCAGTGACTTGCCGGTCGTCTTGTCGGACACACGCCCTGTGACGTAGTTCACCGGCGTCGCGCGCGTCCCCTCCGGAAGCTCGAAGCTGTACAAGTCCAGGTCGCCGAAACCGCCTTCGCGATCGCTGGCGAAGAAGGCCATGCGGCCATCGCATCCCACGAGGACGCTGTTCTCATCACCGCTGGTATTGATCGGATAGCCCAGGTTCATCGGCTTGCCCCAATTCCCTTCGTCATCCAAGCGGCTCACGTAGATGTCCAATCCGCCCATGCCGGGGAAACCATCGCTGCTGAAGTACAGCGTGCGGCCGTCCGGATGGATCTGCACGCTCTCCTCTTGGAACGGCGTGTTGATCGTCTTTCCTAATGGCTCCGGCTTGCTGAAGTTGCCGTCGTCACCAAGGACGCTTTTCATGATGTCCATGCTCTTCAGGCCGTCCTGCGCCTGGGTGGCACGTACGAAGTAGAGCGTCTTGCCATCGCTGCCGAGCGAAGGCTGGCTTTCCCAATTGCGCGAGTTCAGCGGAGGTCCGAGATTGTCCGGCGGTGTCCAACGCTCACCGATCCGGCGGCTGATGAAGAGGTCGCAACTGCCCAGACCTTTCAACCCGGCGCCGTAGTCGTTCTCCAACAGAGAGCACTTCGTGAACACGATGAAGCGACCGTCCGGACTGAGCGTTCCCGCGCCTTCGTTCATGGTCTTCGTATCCACGGAGGGGATCGGCGAGCCTTGACCCCACGCCGTATCACCAAAGTAGCTCACGAAGAAATCCTCCTGCATGCCGTACGGTGACGTCGGCTCATCCACGCGGCGCGTGTAGAGCAAGGTCATGTTATCCGCCGTGATGCACGGGTAGTACTCCGGGAACTTCGTGTTCACGCCGGGTCCAAGGTTCTTCAACTCGAAAGGAACGGGGTGCTGCACCGCTTCACGCGCGAAGGAGCACTTCTCGATGCCCAGCAATGCGCGCGCCTTGCGCTGCGGTTCGTCATCCACCGACAGGTAGAGGCGGTAGTTCTTCTCCGCTTCATCGTACTTGCCCGCAGCGAACTGCAGCTCCGCCTGGTGCAAGGAGGCCGGCTTGAAGTACTGTGCCGAAATGGCCAGCACTTCGCTCCACGACGCCATGGCCTCGGTGGCCTTGTCCTGCTGTTCGTACATCTCGGCCAGATAGATGCGCGGCTCGATGAACGCCGGATCCTGCGCGGCCGCCTTCTTCAGGTCCTCTTCCGCGCACGCCCATTTCCGTTGGCGCATACAATCGCCGCCGCTCTCGTACAGCTTGATCGCCCGCTTGTCTTTTGTGGTGTAGTTCACTTGCGCCTGAAGAGCGGGCAGTAGGCAATGGCAGTAGGCAGCAGCAACAACGATGCTCCTCAGTCCTGCCACTGCCCACTGCCGCTGCCTGCTGTCAGTTCCACTGGAAAACCTCATGGGATATTCAGGTACTTATGCGTCTGGAGCGATACGCGCCAGCGCGGGTGGGTCTTGATGTATTCGGTGATACAGGGCATCATCTCCTCGCGCTTGCCCCATTCGGGTTGAAGGAACAGAAGGCAGGAAGACCTGACCTGTGTCGCTTGCTCCTCAGCCCATTTCAGGTCGTGCTTGTTGAAGACGATCACCTTCAATTCATCGGCTCTGACGAAGCTCTCCGGTAGCGCGGTCTTGAACTTCTTGGGGCTCAAGCACACATGGTGCCATTCCCCGCTTACGGGGTGGGCGCCGCTGGTCTCGATGTGGGTGCGGAAGCCCGCCTCGCGCAATGCCGAAGTGAGTTCTGACAGGTCGTGCATCAGCGGCTCCCCACCGGTGATCACCGCGATGCGGCCGGGATACCGGTCCGCCTCAGCGACGATGCTCTCCACAGTATGCACCGGATGCTTGCTCGCATCCCAACTCTCCTTCACGTCGCACCATGTGCAACCCACATCGCAACCGGCCAAACGGATGAAGTACGCGGCCTGGCCCGTGAACAGCCCTTCCCCCTGGAGGGTGTAGAAGGACTCCATGACAGGAAGCGGGCGCGACATGCGCGCAAAGAAACGACTGCCGGTCCGCCCGGAGAGCGGCGAAAGCCGTGGCAGCCCGGCCCATGCTGTACGACTTCAACTTGCCCCAGGCCGGGCTGGTGTCTGGTGGACCGACAAAAAAAGCCCACACAGGGCCACGTTCAGGGAACCCATGAAATCACATGGGCGGGGTCGCGATGATGGCTTCCGTAATCCTCGTGTTGCCGAAGCAAGTCCCTACCGAAGTAAGGCTGAGGCCCGCCGTACACCACCGAGGGTGCGACCCCTGATGGAAATTGTTGGTTCCGATGAACAGTTGGCCTGTGTGGGCTTCGCGTTATCCTCGGCTGCGCTCGGACTGACAGTCAGATGCAGGAGGTAGAAGTCACTTCAGGTGCGTGTGAAAGAACAGCGAGACGAAAGTAGTCCCGCGGATGAGAAATCCAACACCGGTTGAAAAGTCAGTTCGACCGGTGGTTCCATCATCGTCCCCTGTGGTTCGATACGGGTTCCGAATCCCGTTCCACGCGCTATGGCCCTAACGCACCAGCGTTACCGACCCGTGGAGCTTCGCATGATCAGCGGCATCCTTGAAACGATAGTCGAGCGCCCAGAAATAGACACCATCAGGCACTGCACTCCCTTCGCTGGCGCCGCCCCAACCAACGGCGATGCGGTCCGTACTGAAGATCCGTTGCCCCCATCGGTTGAACACATCGAGGTGTGCGGTGGCCACACCATTCATGCGCACGGGAACGAACCGATCATTCTCACCGTCGCCGTTCGGGCTGAAGACGTTCGGCATCTCGATATAGGTGGAGCAATCCACCACGGTGATCATCACGCTGTCGGTGACCAGGCAGCCCCCTTCCCCGGTGCTCACGTGGTACAGTCCGGAGTCTGTTACGAGGTAGGTCGGGCCTGTCGAACCATCCTGCCAGGTGAGCGACGCTCCGTCAGCTTGAGGGTCCAGCACCAGGGTTTGGCCCATGCACAATGCCCGATCCTCCCCGAGATCCACGTGGAAGGCATCCCCATCGAAGCGCGCGATGTAGGCATTGCAACCGTTGGTGCTTGACGTGAATGAAGCGGTGTCAGGGCCCGGATCAAGATCGGCCGTTTGCTTGAAGCTGCCCGCGAGGAACTGGGTGGTGCCCTTCACCCCGAACGCTGGAGGTATCGTACTGCCACCGTAGCCGTTGTTCCCCATGGTTCGCGCCCAGCAGAGGTCGCCATCGGGATCGTACTTGGCCCAGACATCGGCGAACGCGCTCTGGGCCGGGGTGATCAAGTAGGTGACTCCCGGACCCAAGTCGAAATCACCGCTGGCGAAGGACCCGGAGATGTACACGTTGCCTTCCTGGTCCAGTTCCACCTGCCAAGGCTTGGTGAAGAGATAGATACCGCCGCCCCAAAGCAGTTCCCCGTCCGCATTGAACCTGCCCACGAAAGCGGAGTTCTGAAGTTGCAGGCTTGGCAAGGTGACCACACCCGGTCCCGGATCAAGGTCCAGGCCGATGCCGACGTAATCACCGAGCACAGCGAACGAGCCATCATCGGCCACCGCCAGTTCCACGGCATCGCCATCGGCGTTGTTCAACACAGGCAGATCGAGTGACCAGATCAGGTTGCCATCTGTATCGTACTTGGAGATGAAGGCGTCGTTCACCCAGGATGTGGAAGTCATCACATTCGTTCCTGGACCAGGATCGAAATCCACATCGCCCGCGAAATGACCACCCAGCAGGATCGTGCCATCGGGTGAGGATCGGATGGACCGGGGGCCGCCGTAGATGCCGATCTCCGTGAGGGCCTTGCTCCAGAGGTGATCGCCATTGGCACTGTACTTCGCGAAGAACATTGCGTAGTTGGTGGAAGTGAGGGTATTGGTACCGGGTCCGGGATCGGGATCGATGCTCTGGTAGAACGAACCCGTGGCCAGGATGGAACCGTCGTCCGCCACATCAAGTGCTTCCGGCATCACACCCGAACTGCCACCGAAGTTCCTGGCCCAGATGAACGCTCGTTGGGATCATACTTCGCGATGATCACCTGGTTGGGACTGCCCGGAGGAAGGAAGAGCGTAGCGTCAGCCGGACCCGGGTCCATGTCCAGCGCACCGGTAGCCCCAACCAGAATGACGAGGTTTCCTTGCGGATCGAACTCCAAGCCGCGCGGGTATATCCATGCCGTGTCCCCGTCGCCGAAGAGGTCGGCCCAGATCAGCGCGCCCTGCGCATCATATTTCGCGAGGAAGAAGCCATAGAGTGCGGTGGACTGTTCCTGAACACCTGGTCCCATGTCGAAGTCGATGGTGTCGTTACAATGCCCCAGTACATACACATTGAGCGCGCCGTCCACCACCAGCTCATCGCTCATGCTCTCGCCAGGGTGCAGATTCTGCATGGTCTGTGTGCCATGGCCACGCAACTGCCCGGCCCAGGTCAAGCGCTGCGCATAAAGTGGCTGCAAGACCAGGCAGATAAAGGTACCGATGAGCAGGCGTTGGATCACGGATCTCGCGTTCTCATTCACCGGACACGGTTCGCGGCGAAAGCGTTGCCTTGTCAATTCCTGTCCCGCACCACCGTTTCAGCCCTCCCCCTTCTGCCCAACGAACTGATCGTCCTTGTCCTCGAACAGGATGTTGAACGTGGTGAGCGAACCATAACAGCGCGTGATGTACTGCTGCAGTTCGACCTTCTCCTGTTCGCTCAGGGCCGGATGCGCGTTGATCTTCTGCTCCAGCACACGGAAGCGGTCACGGATCATCACGATCTTGTGGAAGAAGTCCTCGATCGGCACTTCCTTGCTCTTGATGGTGGCATCAGCGCTCTTCATTTCGAGCATGCCCTTCTGCCAGCGGCGCGCGAGTTGCACAGGGCGCTGCGGCATGTCAGCTTCACGCAGCACGGCGCGCAACGCGTCCTTCACGCTGTCCATGTCCAGTTCCGCTGCGCCGATCTCCACGCCGGGGGCTATCGTGACCAGTCCCTCAAAGCTGCGGCTGATGGGCTGCTCGCCGTGTTCCTTGAAGAAGATGTGGACCGTGCGCTGGTCCATCTCATATACCACACCCACGCCGAGGGTCGGGTGTTTCACACGGGCACCGATGCTGATGTCGTATAGTTCCATTCCGCGAACTTAGTTCGCCGACTTCAGCGCACGTCGAGTACGTTGTAGGTGGTGCCGCCGAAGAGCACACGATCCCCTTTCCGCTTGCCGCGCAAGGCCGCGAACAAGGGTGCCTCGGAAGTAAGCCCTTGGAACGTGCGGCCATCCGCTTCGAACTCCTCGATGCTCGGCCCGATGATGAAGTTCCGGTGATCCGTGCTCACGACGGCGCCCACATCGATCACCTCCATCTGCGCATGCGCGTCCATGCTCTGGAGACCCATCAACTGGTTTTCCAGCCGTTCCAATTGGTCGCCGAAGCGATCGAGCAGTTCAATGTCGGCCACACGGGTCATCTCGCTCTGGCTCGCGGTCTCGTGCAGCTCATCCATGATGGTCGCGGAGCGCAGGTCGTTGATACGGTCCTTGTGGCTGTCGATCATGGAGATCAGCTCGCGTTCCGCCTCGCGGAAGACATGGTGTTTGATCAGGGGTAGCATAGCATTCGGGTATGCCCCCAAACTATCCCGGCAGTTCCCGTCCGGACCTGATGGACATCAGGAAGGCAAGCGCTCGGGCGCTTCCACGGGCGTGAAGTCGCTCAGCTTGTTCAGGTCCAATCGCATGGTGCCTTCCTTGGAGCTGAAGGCACGCACGTATCGGCCGCCCCAAACGATCTCATCGAAACGGAACGAGTGCCGCGTGATCACCTGTTGCATATAGCCTTCGTCGATGCCCTTCAGTACGAGGATCACCTCCGCGCGGCGTTGGATCAGGTCGGTGTTGGAGATCCCCGCGAGCGGGCTGTCCGGTAAAATGGGATGCACCAGTGTCCAGCTCAAGGGCAGGAAGCTCACCTTGTCGAACTGCAACTTCAGGTTGTAGTAGTTCAGGCGTTCGCCCTGGTCGTCCACGTCAGCCATGACCAGCATCAAGCGGGCTTCCATTTCCATCAGCAAGGTGGTGCGTCGATTCGCCAGGCGCAGTTGCAAGCTCCAACCGTCCTTGAACGGAGCGATGAGCGCCTTATCACTGTATGCGATGCGCGTGGTGGGCCGTGCGAAGCGCGCATAGATCACCGCACTTATGAGCGAGAAGCCGAGAATGCCGAACACACCTTCCACAGCGGCGAGGATCCATGTGGCCGGACTGTTCGGGTAAAGCGAACCGTAGCCCACGGTGGTCAGCGTTTGCACGCTCATGCCGAGGGCGCTGATCCAACGCGTAGTGAGCGAGGTCATGTCGGCATTGCCCATTTGCTCCACACCGATGAGCATGTAGAGCGACCCGAAGACAAGGTTCATGCTGATGTAGCCGAGCAGGAAAGTGAGCACCAAGCGCCACACCGGCATGGTGGCCAGTGCCACGAACCCCTCGCGCAGGCCGCTCACCTGACCGATGCGGTCCACCTGGAACTTGCCGTCGCGCGCCATTACGCGCTCCAGCGGTCGCTCGAACGTGGTGCCGATGCCCGGGTCCTCGGTGCGGATCGCTCGGGTCTTGAAAGCTAACAGAGGGGTTATCGCCATCGGGGTCGAAGATCGCAGCGAAAAACGGTTGGTGGTAGATGATCGGCGAGGCGGGCGACGAATTCGTCGCCCCTACTCCCCGATCACCCGCAGCACGGGATACTTCCGGAACGACGGTTCGAAGTACGGCGAGCGCTGGTACACGAAGTACAGTTGCGCCCAAGCATCCTTGGCGAATGCGGGATCGGCTCTGCGCTTGGCTTCGAGCGCGGCTTTCAACGCTGGTTCTTTCTTCAACAGATCCGCAGCGATGTCCTCAAAGACGTAATCGCTGAACCATTCCTTCTGCTGCAGCGCGCTATCGAAGAAGCCCCACGCGAAGTAGCTGTCCTCCCCTTCCGGTTCCAGCGTTTCCATGATGAGGCGATCCGTGACCTGTCCAGTGCGCACCAGATAGTCACCGGCAACGGCCGAGTGCTCCCCGCGTTGTGATGAGCAGCGGATATCCCGGTGGAGATGGTGCCCTTCGTACGGCTGTTGCCCTGTCTTGAACTCCGCGATGCTGTCCACTTCCACGGTGAAGGATCGTTCGCGGTCGAGATGTTCGACCTTGACACCGTTGATCTCCAAGCGCTGCACGATCGCCGCCGCCCAGGCCTGCGGGATGATGTAGCCCAGCGGCTTCCGCTTGATGAGCGAAGGGGCGTAGTGGTCGCGCCAAGGGACTTTCGTATCCGTGGGCCGTGTGTGATCATAGCGGATCCTCGGCAGCCCCGTCAGTTCGCTGGTCGTGTGTTCAGCCGCCCAGCCCTTCCACGGCAGGGGCTCCACATGCGTCGTATCGAGCACCCAGTTCAGGCCGATCTCATCCATGGAAGCCGTGTGCTTCTTCGCGGCGGTCCGCGCTTTCCGCAGTTCCTCCGGATGCTCGTTCATCGCAGCGAGCGTTGCCAGCATGAGTTGGAAGGTGGCGTTCACCCGATCCGCATACGGTTTCAACATGTGGCTTTCCGCCAGGATGCCGATGCGGTCGAACAGCGCGTTGTAGCCCGTACTGTAGCGAGGGCTGTCATAGAACCCCACGAGCCCCTCCTCGGGCGTATCACCCTCCGTCTCGAAGTAGGGGCACATCAACATGTTCTTGCTGTTCATCCACTCATACAGCCGTGGCATCATCATACCCGTCATGAATGCGCTGAGCCCTCCATCGAGCTTGTCCTTCTGTGTGGTCAGCAATTCCATCAGGTACTGGTGATCGGCACCGTCGCTCACGTGCGTTTCGAAGTAGACATCGGGATCCATGATATTCAGCGCTTCGGCCATGGTCCACATGTTACGGGAGTCCGTCTTGATGAAGTCACGGTTCAGGTCCAGGTTGCGCGCGTTGCCACGGAAGCCGTAAGCCAACGGTCCATCCTGATTCGCGCGGCTGAAGGAACCGCGTCGCTTCGCACCGCTCACATTGTACATGGGTACGATGCACACCGCCGTATGCACGGTGAGGCCCATCAGCTGGTCGCTTTCCAGCAGCGCTTGCGCGAGCAGCAAGCTCGCGTCCACACCATCGGGTTCACCCGGATGGATGCCGTTGGTGATCCAGAGAATGTTCTTCCCTGCAGCACGGATGCTGTCCGGCGTGGAACCACTCCCGTCCGAAATGATGAACACATGGATCGGTGAACCGTCGTCGTCCTCTCCGATCTCGAAGAGAGCTGCTCCGGAGTGCATGCGGTCCAACTCCTGATAGCGGGCGATGGCTTGCTCCCAGGTAGCGGAGGAATCCCTGGAGAATGTCCATTGCGCGAAGCATCGGACCGTGAGCACGGCAAGGATCAGGGCTGAACAGGGGCGCATGCGACGAAGATGGGGATCGGGCCCTGACCATGTTCCGGACACCCTTACTTTGGTATGCCCCGCCAAAGCGGGATGGGACACATGCGTACCCTCTACCTCACCCGCCACGCGAAGAGTTCCTGGGATGATCCAGCAACGGACGATTTCCATCGGCCACTGAATGACCGGGGCGAGCGCGATGCGCCGTTCATGGCCCGGGTGTTCAAGGAGCGCGGCGAGCCCTTGGACCGTTTGGTCAGCAGCCCGGCCGTGCGCGCGATCACCACCTGCAGGATCTTCGCCAAGTCGCTCGGTGTTGCGGAAACGGCGATCACGCAGGACAAAGGGATCTACCTCGCACCTACCGAAATGCTGCTCCGCATCGTGAACCTGTTGAACGACGACTGGCAGCGCGTAATGCTCTTCGGGCACAACCCCGGCTTCACGGACCTGGCCCAATACATCAGCGATGCCGACATCGGCGAGATGGCCACCTGCGCCACCGCGCGCATCGACTTCACCGTGGACTCCTGGGCCGAAGTGAGCATGGGGCTTGGCACACTCGTCTGGCACGACTACCCCAAGAGACACCCGGAGCTCAAGTAGGAAGTGGAAAGTAGAAAGTGAGGACGATGCGCTTTCCACTTTCCACCTATCACTCGGAGACCTTTTCCCGATAGATGCTCCGTTTCTGCAGGCTCTCGAAGGGCCGATACACGTAGTACACATGGCCGTCGAATACCTGCGTGCGCTCCGGGTAGCGGTATGTGAGCCGGACGCGTTCGCCGAGCTTTCCGCTTACCGGATCGATGGCGCGCAACCATTGATAGCCATTGCGCTGGAACACGGCGAACAGGGCGCCGCGTGCCCGATCCTGGATCACACGCCCCGACCAGTCGCGTCCTTCCACCTTCGAGAGATAAGGAAGCGGAACGTGGCCGACCTCCTTCGGGTCCCGGGTGAATTTCCGTAACCGGGCCGAAGCGTGGTCGAACACGAGCATCGTATCGCCCACGACGAACAGCGGCGCGTACACAGGCTTGAACCATACGTTGTGCTGGAATCCGCTCATGTAGCCGGCTACGACCTCCTTGTCCACACCGAGTTCCGATGCCAGGTTCATCGCCACCACCTTCTCGGGTCCCTTCAGGTACTTGTACTCGCTGCGGAAAAGCGACAGCATGAAGGTGTCCATCACCGTGCAGACCACGCGCACGGAATCGTTCACAGGGTCATAGGCGAGGTGATCGAAGACGGGCATCACCAGGTCGCTGTTGCTGCCCAGCACCCATCCCGGTATGCTGTCGGTCCAGGGCAGCACCTTGTCTTGCAAGTCCTTTAGACCGAAGGGTACCAACTCGATGTCATCCGCGGTACGCGCCACGCCGAACGCGCGGGAGGTCCCTTCGATGACGACCGTGTTGCGCAGATCGCGCCGCAGGCCGAGCACCTCTTCAGGCACGGGGCAGCTCGCGTACTCGCGATAGTTGGAATCCAACAGGACGAGCCGGACATCGCGCAGGATCTCCTTGCCGGCATCTCCCTCGGCCCGCAGCATGCGTGGATGCTCGTACGCCAGCACCCAGATGCCTTCCTCGTTGATGAGCAGGTCCGCGGCGTGGAGATCCGCGCGCTGGAAGATCACCTCGGGCTTGCGCGTTACAACGACCGGCTCCAGTTCCGTGGAGGTCAGGCGGACGGTCATCGTGCTCTTTGGCCGTTGATCCCAGCGAACCTGCACCGTCCTCGTCCTGTAGCTAGGCGCACTGAAAACAATGTCCACGCGAACATCCGTCAGTTGCCGCACGAGGCAGAACCCCTTGTCATCCGTCAACCCGTGCATGGTCGCCCCCTGATCGGTCCAGGTCAAGCTGACGTTCCCGATAGGTGCGCCTTCCAGACTGTCCAGCACGGTGAACCCGATGGTGCGCGGTTGCGCCATCGCGAACTGGCCCACGAACAGGGCACAAAAAGCCGCACACCATCCCCGCATCATCGCGCGTTCTACCTTCACGATGCGAAATTCGTGCGGATCGCACATCGGCCCCACCACCCGCTCCTGACCACATGCACCGCCCCGCAGCGCGCGACCACTACGCCACGCTCGGCCTGCGACGCTCCTCGAGCGCACAGGAGATCAAGCGCGCCTACCGCGATCTGGCCAAGCAATGCCACCCGGACATCGACCCATCGCCCCAGGCCGGAGCGCGCTTCATGGCCGTTCACGCCGCATACGCCACGCTCAGTGACCCCATGTTACGTATCGCCTACGATGCTCAACTCGCGGATCGCGACCGCCGTGACATGCCCAGACCACGTCCGGAACGCTCTGATGCCCCACCACGCTATCGTCAGCGGCAGGAGGAACCGGAGCCGGACATGAACGTACGTTCCTGGGCATTCATCGGCTTGCATCTCACCGGCCTGCTCTTCGGCTCCTTGCTCGTGTTGACCCTGCTGGGCGGCATCACCTTCCGCGGCTGGTCGTGGGGCTGGGTGATCTTCATCGCTCCGGGATTGATCGTGATCCCGGATGCGTGGGCAGGATTGATGATGGTCGCGAAGCGCAAACGCCCGGCTCAGGCCTGATCCATCGGCACGCCACCCCGGGAGAAGTGGTTCTCGTCTCGAGCTATCGGGGCTGGGAATGAGGATTCAATTCACCGGCACCATCCATCCGAACGGATCGGCGATACGGCCCCGGCGGATGTCATCCAGCGTCTGTCCGATTCGGTTGCTGAGCTTCCGTTCGGACACCGGAGGCAGTTCGTAGTCGACCCCGTCGTAGGCGATGCTGCGGATATGCGCGATGGTCGCTGCTGTGCCAGCACCGAACGCCGCTTTCAACCGGCCTTGTTTCAACGCGTCCACCACCTCCTTCACGCTTACACGGCGCACTTCCATCGGTATCTTCTCGTGCTGCGCGATGCGGATGATGCTGTCGCGCGTAACGCCGTGCAGGATCGTCCCGGTCGTTGCAGGTGTGAGCAGCGTATCGTCGATGCGGAAGAAGACGTTCATCGTGCCGCTCTCCTCGAAGTAGGCATGTTCCTCGCCATCGGTCCAGAGCAACTGGTGATAGCCCTGGTCCGCCGCGAGCTTCGCGGGGTAAAGGGACGCGGCATAGTTGCCACCACACTTGGCCTCGCCCGTTCCTCCGGGGAACGCGCGACTGTATTCCGTCTCGATCTTCACACGCACCTCCTCCTTGTAGTACCCGCGCACCGGGCAGGTGAAGATGAGGAAGCGATAACCATCGCTGGGACGCACACCGATGTATTCATCGCTGGCGTAGAGCAACGGACGGATGTAGAGCGCACCCTCCTCGTCCGTTGGGATCCATCCGCTGTCGATGTCCACAAGGGTCTTCAGCGCTTCCATGAAGATATCCTCGGGGATCTCCGGCATGCACATGCGGACGGCGCTGCGGTTCATGCGCTCGATGTTCGCCTGCGGTCGGAAGAGGCTCACCCGTCCGTCGGGGGTTTTGTAGGCTTTCAGGCCTTCGAAGATGGTCTGGCAATAATGAAGCACCAGGGACGCCGGGCTCATCTGCAGATCCGCGAACTCCGCGATGCGCGGCTGTTGCCATTGGCCGTCCTGGAAATCCATGATGAACATGTGATCGCTGAAGACACGGCCGAACTTCACATCGTTCAGGTCCGTCTCCGGCAAGCGGCTCCGCTTCGTGCGCTCGATGGCTATCTTTTGCCCAGTGGTGATCATGGATACCTGTAGCTCTGTCGTCAAATGTAGCGCGGCCCGCTCGTGGCAAGGGTCCGCCGATGTCGCGATCCTACGGCATTTTTCAACGCTTTGATACACTCCGGCCATATTCGTCCTGTGCAGGACATCCGTGAAGTGCTCAAAAGCACCTGGGGCTATGACGCCTTCCGCCCCCGGCAGGAGGAGGTGATCCGGTCGGTGCTGGAGGGGCACGACACCCTCGCGCTGCTACCGACCGGCGGTGGGAAAAGCCTGTGCTTCCAAGTGCCCGCGCTGGCCCAAGGCCGCCTGTGCCTGGTGATCAGTCCCCTCATCGCCTTGATGAAGGACCAGGTTGAACGCTTGAAGAAGCTGGGCGTCCGCGCATCCGCGATCACCAGCGGTATGGACCATCGGGAGGTCGACAACACCTTGGAGAGTGCGGCGGTCGGCAAGCTCGCCTTCCTCTATGTCTCACCAGAGCGGCTCGCCACCGAAGTGTTCCAAGCGCGGCTGCACCGCCTGCCCCTGGGTCTTATCGCCGTGGATGAAGCCCATTGCATCAGCCAGTGGGGTTATGACTTCCGTCCCTCCTACCTGCGGATCGCCGAACTGCGCGAGAAGCATCCGACGGTACCGGTACTCGCGCTCACCGCGAGCGCCACAACAAAGGTCGCGGAGGACATCATGGAGCGCCTTTGCTTCCGGGAGAAGAAGATGGTACGCGGCTCCTTCCAGCGCCCGGAACTCACCCTGTGGATCAGCCGGGGTGAAGACAAGTCAGGACGCCTGCTGCGTATCGCGGAACATGTGCAGGGCAGCGGCATCGTTTACCTGCGCGAGCGGAAAGGCACCGTGCGGATCGCGCAGTTCCTGCGGCAGCATGGGATCAGTACCGCTTCCTACCATGCCGGCCTCACCTACGAGGAGCGTGATCGCGTGCAGCGCCAATGGACGGACGGTGAGATCCGCTTCGTTGCGGCCACGAACGCTTTCGGCATGGGCATCGACAAGGCCGACGTGCGATGCGTGGTGCACATGGAACCACCTCCGGATCTGGAGAGCTACTACCAGGAGGCCGGTCGTGCGGGCCGCGATGGCCGACCTTCATTCGCGTTCCTGCTGATGCACGGAAGTGATGAGGACAAACTGCGGGAGAAGTTCGCCGCGTCCTACCCCAGCCTCGGCGAAGTGCGGCGTGTGTACCAGGCCTTCGCCGACCTGCACCACATAGCGCTGGGGAGCGGGCAGAATGAGACCTACGACCTGGACCTGCGTGCCATCGCCACCCGCACCGCGCTGAGGCCTTCCACGGTAAGCCATTGCCTGAAGGCACTGGAACTGGACGGCGGCCTCGTGCTGAGCGACGGTGTGCGGACCCCTTCACGCGTGGGCATGCGCGCGAGCGACCGCACCGTATACGACATGCGTGTGAAGGACAACCGGCTCGGTCCGCTGCTCGAAGCGCTGCTCCGCGCGCATGGCGGTCTTTTCGAGGAACCGGCGATCATCGATGAGGACCGCATCGCCCGGCAACTCGGCATTGCCCCGGCGACCGTTGCGGCGATGCTCCGTGAACTCGACAAGATGAAGGTCATCTTCTACAAACGCCGCAGCGAGCTGCCCACGATCACGCTGCTCACACCGCGACGCGATGCCCAGCTGCTGATGCTCGACAAGGACGCCCTGGAAGCCCGAAAGGAGCGGGCGCGCGCACGGATGGAGGCCATGGTACGCTTCACCTTCCGTGCGGATGAATGCCGGGAACGCTCGCTGCTGCACTATTTCGGTGAGTACGCGAACGAGGACTGCGGCCGATGCGATGCGTGCAAGGGCCGGAGCCCCAACGAACAGGGTACCGT
>JAGODO010000358.1 GCA_017998165.1 Flavobacteriales bacterium
ATCATCGCCACGCGTGAGACCTTCACCAGCGACACCAAGAGCAGTGCCGGTGACAAACATGAGGTCGGGCGCGCCATGGTGCAGCAGGAACTGGACAAATTGGAAGAGCAGCTTTCGAAGCTCATCGCGCTCCACCAGGAACTCGCCCGCGTGCCCCTCGACCGGACCTTCGATCGCGTGGCGTTCGGCAGCCTGGTAAGCACGGACAGCGAAACCTACTTCGTGGCCATCGGGCTGGGGCGCATTGAATTGAACGGAGTGACCTGCTTCGCGATCTCGCCCGCTTCACCCCTGGGGCAGGCGCTCCATGGGAAGCGTGTACACGACCATATCGACTTCAACGGCCGAACACTGGAAGTGCGCGGCATTGTTTGATCACCGGGTTCCGCGATCACCCGAACGTGAGCGCGAGCAGCGCCGCCGCAGCCGAACCCAGAGCGAAGAACCCGGCATCGACATACTTGCCGTAGCCTTCCCCGAGGTGGGAGGCGAAATCCTCCAACCGGTCCAGATCGGGTTCCCACTCACGCATCCAGCGCATCGGCTCGCGCATCAACAGCCTCGGGTCCCATTTGGGCAGCACGTTCCCCATGGCGCTCAGGTTTGGGATCGCGCCCACACATGTTGTGCCCGGCCTTTCCCTTCAGCGCTGATCCAACATCGTTATCCCTCACCGTCAGCCGATGTGCGGTTTTTCAACCGCACGTAGTGCGGAGATCCTGGACACAATGGGTGTGGAGCCCGCACCCGCAATTCCGGGGAACGGGAGCCACGATCCATCCGCGCCCAACCCCATCCCACTGCTCCTCACCGGGCGGCATGAAGATGGGACACGTGTTGCGCAAAGAACGAACAAATGACGACGAAGACCACCCCCGCATCCAACGGCAAAGCCACCACCAAAAAGCGCCACACGCTGCATTGGTCGGCTGATGAACGCCAGCGCATCACCGCGAAACTGAATACGCTGCTGGCCAACTACCAGGTACACTACCAGAAGTTGCGCAACTACCACTGGAATGTCACCGGCAGCGACTTCTTCGACATCCACGCGGAACTGGAACTGCAATACGAAGAGGCACAGTTGAACATCGACGTCATCGCCGAGCGCATCCGCGTATTCCACGAACGCCCACTCAGCACCTATAAGGAATTCCTGAAAGCGAGCGGGATCGCGGAAGATGAAAGCGTTCCTGTCTCGGACAAGATGGTGAAGAACCTGCTGGCCGACTATGTCGCGCTGCTGGACCTTTCCGTGGAGGCCGTGGATGAAGCGGTGGAACTGCACGACATGGGCACTGAAGAGATGGTGAAGGGCTTCATCAAGCAACTGGAGAAGCACCACTGGATGCTCAGCGCGTTCAACGAGGGCTAGAACGTTCGCCTTCGTCCATTTCTTTGCCGCGTGAGCGTTGAACGCACGCAGGCCAGCCCGATCGGTCACGTAACGGCCGTGTGCCGCAGTGCCACGCACACGATGTCCAAGCCTTCCGTTGAAGCCATCCGGTTGCTCGCCGGCCTCGGCGTAGAAGGAGATGCGCACGCGGGCACTACGGTGAAGCACCGTTCGCGCGTACGCCAGGACCCCGCTCAACCCAACCTGCGACAGGTCCATCTGATCCACGCGGAACTGCATGACGAGTTGAACGCGCAGCGCTTCGAACTCGCACCGGGACAGATGGGCGAGAACATCACGACGCGAGGCCTCGACCTTCTCTCGTTGCCCAAGGGCGCGCTGCTGCACATCGGCCCCGACGCGGTCGTGGAAGTCACAGGGCTGCGGAATCCTTGCGCGCAACTGGACGGCATCCGGTCGGGGCTCATGAACGCGGTGCTGAGCCGTGACGCGGAAGGTCGGCTCGTCCGCAAGGCGGGCATCATGGGCGTGGTGTTGCGCGGAGGTGATGTGCGACCGGGAGATACCCTTCGTGTCGAACCGCCGCTCCCACCACACGAGCCGTTGGACCGCGTGTGACGGTCGCACGCCGACTTCGCATTACTTCGCTTCCATGAGAACACGCTACGCTTCCCTTCTGCTGGTCCTGTACGCCGTCACCTCTTCCGGGCAGGACGGCACGCTCACCAGCAATGAGATGCCGCCCGTCGGCTCCACCTTCACGTATCGCACGGTGCAGAACCTCGCCACCATCGACACGACGACAGGGACAGACGTCGTGTGGGACAACTCGGACATCCTGCCCACGACGCAGGCTCCCTGGGATGTGGACTATATGGCGCCGGCGAGCTCGCCGCACCCGACCTCCTTCCCCACCTCGAACTACTGCACATTCGAGTCGGAGATACCGCGTTATAATTATTACGACCTCAACGCCGCCCGCCAGGAACGCGTGGGCAGTTGGTCTACACAACAAAGCACTTACACCGACGCGCAGATCGAACTCACCTTCCCGCTGCAAGTGGGGACCACGTACACCGACACCTGGGACAACACGGTCTCCAGCTTCGGCGGCACCTACAGCTTGACCTGCCTGTGCGAAGGAACACTCGTGCTGCCCAATGGCATACACGAGAACGTCCTGCTCACACGGGTCCTCCTCCACGAACTGTTCGACATCCTGATGTACCAATGGATCAGCGCTTCGAACGGTGCGCAACTGCTCATTTACTACCCGGGCGATGACGTCTTCGTGCCCGAGGGCGCCGCGTATGTGCTGAACATGTCCATCGGCATCGAGGAAGCGATGGAGCCCATCGAGTTGCGCGTGCAGAGCCTGGTGGACGATCACTTGATGGTGAGCTACGCTTCGTCCGGAGCTCTGGATGCCGTCATCCTTTCCGCGAACGGTGAAACCCTGCGCAGCGAGCGCCTGCCCGCCAGTATGACACCGTCGACCTGGCCGGTGGATGTGGGCGGCATGGCCGTCGGCATGTACCTGATCGACCTGCGCGCGCCGGACGGCACGCACCGCGCAGCGCGGTTCGTGAAACACTAACGCATCAGGGCTCCGGCCAATCGGCGCAATTCCGTCTCGGCCAGTTTGGCGGCGTTGCGCGCGGCGGCCAACCGCCGTACCGACTGTCCGTATGTCGCCTGCGCGTCCTTCATCTCGATGATATTGCTCACGCCCACCCGGTAGCGCTCGCGGGCGATGACCAGCAGCTCGCGCGCCGCTGTGATGTTCTCCTCCTCCAGCGCCATGACACCCTTGGCGGCTTGGAAGACCTGATAGGCTTTGAGCACATCAGCGCCAAGCTCATGGGAGGCCTTGTCATAGGCCAGCTGCGCGTTCAGCAGGTCGATCTTCGCGTTCTTCACCTGCACACCGGTCCTGAATCCGTTGAACAGCGGCACCGTGGCCGTGATGCCGTAGTTGTAACCCTGCACCTGGTTGAGCAGGATGAAGCTGGCATTGCTCGTGGACCGGGTGAATTGGTAGGCGCTGGTGAGGTTGATCACCGGCAGGTGCGCCGCCTTCTGTTCACGCAACCCCAGCTCAACGATGCGCCGTTGCCGATCGAACAGCAACAAGGAGCTGTTGTTCGCCATGGACTCACGCCGGAGCTCATCCAGCCCGGGATCGTATCCGATGATCA
>JAGODO010000359.1 GCA_017998165.1 Flavobacteriales bacterium
GTCGCATGATGGGGTGGTGGTATCAGGGAAGCTGGGCGGGGCGCACGTTGTTGGGCGTGGTGCTGCCCACGGTCACCAGGATGGGGTCGCGGTCGTTGTTCGTTCCGGTGTACTTCACCGAGCCGTCCATGTTCACATCCTTCGGGTTGTACTGGTTGGCCAGGGTGTTGTTCGGCGTGGTGCTGCCCACGGCGATGAGGATGGGATCGCGGTCGTTGCCGCTGCCGGTGTATTTCACCTGGTGGTTCACGGTGGCGTCGCCGGGCCAGAGGTGGCGCACGGCGCCGTTCAGGCGCTGTGCTTCGGTGCCATAGGTGGTCGCGCTGCCATCGATGAAGTTGAGCGTTGTCGTGGTCGTGCCGAGGGCCACGGGGTTGAGCGTCATCACCGGCAGGTGGTTGCGGTGGCGTACGGCCACATGGTAGTTGCCGGGCACCGCGCTGAGGAGCAGGGGGGAAGTACCGTCGGTGTCCACCACGTCGCCATCGCGCTGCACGAGCGCGCACCGCGTGGAGAGCACCTGTTGCGGCAAACTCGCCGAACGGAGCTCCACGAAGACCCAATCCACGATGGCGTTGCTGCCGCTCACCGCGAGCGTGGCCGGGGATACCTGCTCGCCCCCGCCCTCGCCATGCTGCACGAAGCCCGCTGCCGTGTATGGCTCGGAGGCGGGAAGGAGTGAAGCGGTCCGCAGGCCGTCGTTCATCAGTGCGGAGACGGTGTTGTACGGGCCGCCAAGAAGAATGCTGGCGCTGAGGCGCACCCGAACCACCTCGGGCTGCTGTATGCCCGCAGTGATGATGTGCGTACCGCCGGTGAACTGCGCGCCGGAGACCTGCCCCAGCGACCAGGAGAGCATGGCGGTGGCGCCGGTGCCATGGCCGCCGGCACTCACGGTGCCGTCCGGTGCGATGGATTGAGCGGTCGCGCGACCGGGGAGGAGCGAGACACACAGCAGGAATGGTAGAGGCAGCAGGCGCATGCTCCGGGTGGGGGATGGTGAGACCAAGCTAACCGGATCACGGGTATGCGCAAGTCGTACTTATGAACCGGGAGGCGCTCGACCAGCGGGTCCGTGCGCGTTACGTTGCGGAACGTGGCGACCACGCCCCAGCGCTGAGCATGTTCGTACACGGTACGCTTCACTGGCGGAGGGCGCTCCTTTTCGGAGAAACCGCGATGGGACAGGGCTTCGGCCCGTGATCGCCCGGTGTTGCACGGGTGGCCCGGTAGTGGAAGGTCGTGGTGATCAAACCCACGAATGGACATGAAGAACCTGATCCTGGCCGGCGCGATCGCGCTGATGGGCGCTACGAGCGCTCAGGCCCAAACGACTGAACCCGATGCCATGGACAAGGCTTGGGTGGCGCTGAATACCGAAAAGCTCAACGTGCAGCTGGCGCTGAACGACGAGCAGAAGCCGATAGTGAAGGAGATCGCCGATCGTTACGTGAAGAAGCACGAAGCCATCGAGCAGCAAGTGCCGAAGCCGACGGAAAAAGAGCTGAGCGACCGCACCGCCGGGTTGATGAACGAGCGCGACCGCGAGATGAAGATGGTGCTGAACGCCGAGCAGTACGCGAAGTGGGAGAAGATGCGGCAGAAAGGCACGAGCGACCTGACCGAGAAGAAGAAAGAAGAAATGAAGCATTGAGGCCGGAATGACCCGCATGGGTGACCCCTTGTCGCAATGCTCCAACAAGACGGAGGCCCCAGGGATGGGGCCTCCGTCGTTTGTCCGTCGCCCGGCGCGGTGATGCCGGGAAAAAAGGAGCGCGGCCGTGTCCCCACAGCCGCGCTCCCGCATCCTTGTCTTAGATAGGCCACTCGTTCTCGAGGCCCTCGCTGCCCAAGGTCAGCTTCTTGGCGCTCACCGTGAAGCTCAAGCTCATCGGGTTCCCACCCGTGCTGTCGAAGTTCTCGCTAAGGGCCACCACGTAGCCGGTCTCGAATTTCAGCTCCTTCATCTTGGCGTCCTCGTCGCGCTTCTTGAAGGTGATGGTGCCGTCGGTGCTCTTGAACTGGGCGATCATCAGATCCCAGATGGAGGTGTCTTCGGTGCTCTCGATCTCGAAGGAGACCGTGCCCCCCTTCACTTCGCTCGCGGGGCGACCGGTGTGGTCCACATCGCGGTTCAGGGCGTAGCTGCAATGCAGCAGGCGGTACGTTTTGCCGTTCATTTCAAGGTCTGCGCGGAATGCCATGTTTGATAAGTGTTTGTTTGGTTTTTTTGTCGTTGTTGACGGTGCGAAACTGCGACCTCCCCCGCAAAGGGGTATGCGCGCACGAGCAAGTGGCGGCTTGGATCGAGGCCGCGGTCGGTATGGCCGGAAGGACGATAGCTTTCGCCCACAGATCCGTCCCATGCATCGCCGCCCGCTCCTTCCGCTCCTCCTGTTCGTTCCGGCGCTCGCCCTCGCGCAGCGCACGCCCTTCACCGTGGATGACCTGTTGATGCTGGACCGCATCAGCGGTCTGGACGTTGACCCCACCTGGCGCTACGCCCTCTTCAACGTGCGGGCGACCGACATGGAGAAGAACAAGGGCGTGTCTTCCCTGTGGTTGAAAGACCTGGGAGCCCCCACGACGCCGGAAGTGCGGCTGGCGGTTTCGGACAGTGGCGCGGCCGGTGCGCAGTGGGGCCCGGACGGCAAGAGCATCTTCTTCCTGTCCGGCCGCGGAGGCGGTCACAGCATGCAGGTGTGGACCACGGACATCGCCGGCTCGCAGGCCCGGCAGGTCACGCGGTTGCCGCTGGACGTCGGCGCGTTCCGGATAACCCCGGACGGCACGGGCCTCGTATTGTCCATGGCGGTACTGCCATCGGTCAAAGGGGATGAACCCGGCCTCACGGCGCAATGGCGCGAGAAAAAGAAGATGGGCAGCGGCTCGGTGTACGACAAGGTCTTCGTGCGGCACTGGGACGAGTGGGCGGACGGTACGCGCAACCACCTCTTCCACGTTGACATCGCGAGCGGCAAGGTCACCGCGCTCACGCAAGACTATGATGGGGATGTGCCCTCCAAGCCGTTCGGCGACGAGAACGACTTCTGGATCGCACCGGACTCGAAGACGGTTTATTTCAGCGCGCGACTGGCCGGCACCACCGAACCATGGAGCACCAATTTCGATGTGTACAGCGTGGCCATCACCGGCGGTGCGCTCACGAACCTCACCGCTTCCAACCCGGCCTGGGATGCGAATCCGTGTGTATCGCCGGACGGCCGGACGCTCGCGTACAAGGCGATGAAGCGGCCGGGCTTCGAGGCGGACCGCTTCGAATTGCGGTTGCGCGACCTGGGCACGGGCGCAGTGACCCCGCTGGTACCCGGCTGGGACCGCAGCGTGGACCAGATGACCTGGAGCCATGACGGCAAAAGCCTGTTGGTGACGGCTGACGACCTCGGCAAGCACAAGCTCTTCAGCATCGACGCGAAAAGCGGGGCCGTCACCGCGCTGTCGAAGGATGGGCACATCGACGCGTTCCGCTGGACACCGAAGGGCTTCGTGTTCCTGAAGAGCGCGCTGAACAGTCCGGCGGTGCTCTACGC
>JAGODO010000360.1 GCA_017998165.1 Flavobacteriales bacterium
GAGTGCGAATGCGAGCGGATAGCGTTGCTTCATGGTATGGGCCGCAGAACGGCGGACCCCAAAATTAGGCGCGGTCCTCACCGATCATCTCCGTGTACGCGGGGACTTTCGGCAAGAAATCAACAGAACCGGACACCTGGTCCACGCGGCAGCAATAGTGGGTGAGTCCGTTGGTCACCATCAGGAAAGGCACGCGGAACACGAGGTTGTAGCGGGCGGCCTGCTCGAAGACCTTCTGGTCGACCTTCACATGCGGGGCTTTGCATTCCACGAGGAGCAGCGGTTTTCCCTCGCGGCCATGCACCACGATGTCGGCCCTCTTGGTCAGGCCGTTCAGGCTGATCGTGTGCTCGAGGGAAGTCAACGACGCCGGGCATCCAAGGTCATGGATCAGATGGTTCAGCACATGCTGGCGCACCCACTCCTCGGGCGTGCAGACGAGCCACTTCTTCCGCAGGGGGTCCCACACCCGTTCACCATCGGCATCCTGCCTAAGTTTGACGCCATGGTCCGGGAGGTTCAATCGCTGCAACACGCTACAAATTGAACCGCCACGACGCAACGACGCAACGAAAATCCGGCCCAAGGGTCATCCGGCAGGAAAGCGGATCGTTGCGCATCCGTGGCGCCGTGGCGTCGTTGCGGTGGAAATCGAGAAGGTCAGCATGAACAGCAAGGAGGAGATCGTACACAACTGGCTGCCACGGTACACCGGGGTGGCGCTGGAGGAGTTCAAGCCGCACATCCTGCTCACCAACTTCAGCAACTATCTGGATCTGTTCGTGCAGCAGACGGACGCGAAGGTGATCGCGCGCGACAAGGCCATGCAGGTGGCGATCGCGGAGGACATGTGCATGATCAACTTCGGTATGGGCAGCGCGAACGCGGCCACCATCATGGACCTGTTGAGCGCCATCAAGCCACAGGCCGTGCTCTTCTTGGGCAAGTGCGGCGGGTTGAAGAAAAAGAACGAACTGGGCGATCTGATCCTGCCGATCGCGGCGATCCGCGGCGAGGGAACGAGCGAGGACTACTTCCCGAAGGAAGTGCCCGCCCTCCCCTCCTTCATGATCCACCGCGCGGTGAGCGGCGTGATCCGGGACATGGAGATGGACTACTGGAGCGGTACGGTATACACCACGAACCGCCGCGTGTGGGAGCACGACGAGGACTTCAAGAAGAAATTGCAGCGCATGCGGTGCATGGGCATCGACATGGAGACGGCCACCATCTTCATCACCGGTTTCGCCAACGAGATCCCTACCGGCGCGTTGCTCCTGGTGAGCGACCAGCCCATGATGCCTTGGGGCGTGAAGACCAGCGCCAGCGACGCGAAGGTCACGGGCGACTTCGTGGAACGCCATGTGCGCATCGGCGTGGAGAGCCTGCGCGACATCATCAACCAAGGGCGCAGCGTGAAGCACCTGCGTTTTGAATGAGCACCATCGACGACTTCAAGAAGATCGTGAAGGATGTCCGTGGGAAGTCCTTCAAGCCCGTGTACTTCCTGCACGGCGAGGAGAGCTACTTCATCGATCGCGTGGCCGAGGAGATCGAGAAGGCCGCGCTGGAGGAGCATGAGCGCGACTTCAACCTGAGCATCCTGTACGGCCGCGATTGCACGCCGGACCAGGTAAAGGACACCTGTCTGCGCTATCCGATGATGGCCGAGCGACAGGTGGTGATCCTGCGGGAAGCGCAGTCCTGGCGCATCGACTACTTCGACAAGTTGGAGGCCTACTTCAAGAATCCCACGCCCACCACGGTGCTGGTGGTGCTCTACAAGCACAAGAAAGCGGACGGCCGCAAGACCTGGCTGAAGGATCTGGCCAAGAAGCAGGTGGTCTTCGTGAGCGACAAACTGAAGGACGATAAGCTGCCGGAGTGGATCCAGGCCTACGTGAAGTTCCACAAGCGGAAGATCGGCCCGGTGGAAAGCAAGCTGCTCGCGGACCACTTGGGGAGCGACCTCGGCAAGCTCACGAACGAAGTGGAGAAGCTCTGTATCGTGACGGAGGAGAACGGAACGATCACCACCGCGTTGATCGAACGCAACGTGGGCATCAGCAAGGACTACAACATCTTCGAGCTGCAGAACGCCATCGGCGCGCGCGACCATGTGAAGGCGCAGACCATCGCGCACTTCCTGGCGAGCGACAAGGAGCACAAGATGTTCCTTACCGCAGCCATGCTCAGCAGCTACTTCAGCAAGCTGGCCATCGTACACTCGAGCCAGGGCCTTTCATCCGGCGATCTGGCGGCGGCGTTGAAAGTCCCGCCGTTCTTCGTGAAGGACTACGCGAACGCGGCGCGCTTCTACCCTCCCGCCAAGCTGAAGGAGATCCAGCACCTGCTGCGCGAGGCGGACCTCAACAGCAAGGGTGTGGGCAACGCCAGCGCCGAGGACGGCGAACTGCTGCGCGAACTGCTCGCGCGCGTGATGAACTGATCGGCCATGACCGGTCCCGTGAACGACAAGGAACAACAGCGCGTCATCGTCCTGTTCCCGGCGGCGCTCCGGGGGCTCATCGAAGCGGAGATCGCGGCGGGCAACAGGATCATCCATGCGGGAGCTGGCCATCCCGCACCTCCGGCGGGCGAGCAAGTGATGTTCGCCGAGGACCTGAAGACCCGGAAGAAGACCGCGAAGGACGGGTTGCGTTTCCACGAGCGCGAAAGCTCCTCGCACCACCAGGAGATCACGGACGACCAAGGCTTCTTTTGGATCCTCACCGCACCGCTCCCCCCGCCGCCCGATCCGGACATGAACGCGATCCGCGCGGCGCACAGGGTGGAGTACACGCCGCCGCCTGTGGTGGTGAAGACCTTCGCGCACGACACGGTGGAAATGGACATCCGCGGCGAGATGCTGATACTGCACGAAGAAGGCCGCCGCACCGATATCATCTGGACGTGGAACAAGGGCAACTACCTGTACCGCTCCTCGCTGAGCGCATGGTGGTATCCAGCGGAACGCCGCTCGCAGCCCATGACCGATGAGGAGAAAGAGACCGTGTTGGAACGCTTCATGGCATACGGCCGCTCCTTCATCAGTTCAACCATCGAGCTTCGCGACTAGACCTATTCTCCCATGTCCTGGAAGATCGCCATCCTCGTCGCCTTTCTCACGGCCGTCATCACCGGCATCGTCACCGCGTTCGTCGCCGAGTACACCACCAAGGCGATGAAGGTCTCGAACTTCGAAGGCGGCCGGGGTTACGCCGTGATGTTCCTGATCCTGGCCGCACTGATCGGTGGGCTCATCATCGGACTGGTCATGACCGGGATGGTGGGCGCGTTGGAATGGAAGCACTTCTGGAAAGCACAGGGCTGGTCATGGCTGGTGAGCAACGGGCTTGTATTCGCGATCGCCGGACTGTGCCTGTTGAGTATCCCGAAGAGACTGCTGTTGGATGGCGAACTGATCGCGCTCGATGCGGAGATCTTCCTGCCCGATGATCTGGGGCCGAGAGGAAAGGTGATCCAGAAGAACCTCTACCTGAGCTTGTATGCGGGCAAGGACGACAACCACTACGTGAAGATCGACAC
>JAGODO010000081.1 GCA_017998165.1 Flavobacteriales bacterium
GATGTCGGTCAAGAGACGCATGGCCGGCGCATCCGGTCTTCCCTTGATCATGTTCATGATCTCCTTCCAGATGGTGAGGGCCTCCTTCGCGGCGCCGTACTTCAACTGGAACGCCATCCGCTCCACTACGAAGCCTGCCGGACAGTTGTCCCCGATCTGGTGCTCCAGGTGGTACAGCTCGCTGGTGGACTCCTCACAAAGCGGCACGAACTGCGGATAGAGCTCGCGGATCTTCGCATTGGTGCTCCAGATGTGCTGATCCGGCTCCAGGTCAGCGAAGCCGCGCATGTTCAGTTCCGTCACCAGCGAGTAGTTGGCCCCGCTCATGTCGCTGAGCAATCGCATGGGCGGCTTGGGAACGGGCGAACCGCCCATCTCCGCGTTCATGATCTCCTTCCAAATGGCGATGGCCGGCTTGGCTTGGCCGAACTTCAGTTTGAACGCGGTGCGCGAGATGATCATGGATCCGGAATGTTGGGAGCCGAAAGTAAGCGGCACGAATGCTACCGATCAACCCCTTACGGGGGACGCTGAGCGAAGGGCGATCAGCTCCCGAACATCTCCCTCACGCGCTCGAAGAACCCGCGGTCCTTGGCGGTGGGCTTGGGCTGGAAGCCCGGGCTGCTGCGGAGTTTCTCCAGCGCCCCGCGCTCTTCGCGGCTCAGGTCGCTGGGCGTCCAAACGATCAGGTGGACGAAGAGGTCGCCGATGCCGTGATGGTTCACGCTGGGCAGGCCCTTGCCTTTGAGGCGGAGGGTGTGGTTGCTCTGCGTGCCGGGCTCCACCTTCACCTTGGCCTTGCCTTTCACGAGCGGCACTTCGATGCTCGCTCCGAGCGCCGCGTCCACCATGTTGATGAAGGCTTCGTAGTGGAGGTCGCTCCCGTCCCGTTTCAGGTCGGCGTGGTTCTCCTCCTCGATCACCACCAGCAGATCACCGGGCACGCCGCCGGCCGGGGCATCGTTGCCCATGCCGCTGATGTTGAGCTGCATGCCTTCCTCCACGCCGGCGGGGATCTTCACGTTCACCACCACCTCTTCACGCACCAGGCCGTGCTCATCACTGCCGGGGGCCCGTTTGCTCACGGTCTGGCCCATGCCGCCACAGGTGGGGCAGGTGCTCACCGTTTGCATGTGGCCGATGAAGGTGCTCTGCACACGCGTGACCTGTCCGGAACCGTTGCATGTGCGACAGGTACCGTATTCGCTGCCCTTGCCACGCACCAGCTTGCTCAGTTTGAGCTGCTTTTCAACGCCTTCGGAGATCTCCTCCAATGACAGCTTCATGCGCACCCGCAGGTTGCTGCCCTTCACCACGCGCTGTCCACGGCCGCGCTGTCCGAAGCCGCCTCCGCTGAAGCCACCTCCGAAAATGTCACCGAACTGGGAGAAGATGTCCTCCATGTTCATGCCGCCGCCTTGGAAACCACCGCCACCGCCGCCGAAGCCGCCGGGCGCATTGTGGCCGAAGCGGTCGTACTTCGCCTTCTTCTCCGCGTCGCTCAGGATCTCGTAGGCGGAAGCGGCCTCCTTGAATTTCTCTTCGGCGGCCTTGTCACCCGGGTTCTTGTCCGGGTGGTGTTTGATCGCCATCTGGCGGTACGCCTTCTTGATCTCGTCCGCGGTCGCATTGCGGCCGACACCGAGAACGTCGTAGGGGTCGCGTTTGCTCATCGAATGGGTCGACCCGGTGGGTCGACGCTACCGTTTATCATTCGCCGACGATCACCTTGGCGTAGCGGATCACCTTGTCGTGCAGCGTATAGCCGTTCTCCAGCACGTCGATCACCTTGCCTTTCAGGTCGGCGGAAGGTGCGGGTGCCTTGGTGATGGCTTCGTGGCGGTCCACATCCAACGGATGGCCCTTGAGGTCGCCCATCGGTTTCACGCCTTGGGAGCCCAGGATGTTCAGGAGCTTGGCGTGGATGAGGGCGAACCCCTGCTTCACCGTAGCGAGGTCATCCGACTTCTCGTTGTTCTGGATGGCGCGTTCCATATCGTCCAGCACCGGGAGCATGTTCTTCAGGGCATTCTCTCCGGCGAACTGGAGCATGTCGATGCGCTCCTTGGCCGTGCGCTTGCGGAAATTGTCGAACTCGGCGAACAGGCGCAGGTGCTTGTCGTTGAGCGTGGCCACTTCAGTGGTGAGGCGCTCCACCTCCTCATTGCGCTGGGGATCGGCATCATGCAGCCCGTGCTCGCTGGCAGCCTCGCTGGCCTGTTGCATTTCCGCCTCGGCCGGGTTGCTCGTTCCCGGGTTGGCGTTCGCCGCGTCCGTCATGTGCTCGGGCTGCGCGGTCGATGTGGGTTCGGTCATCGTCTTCGGCTTCTTTCTGAACATGTTCGCGTGCCCGCACGCCTCTTTCGCGCACAGGGCCGGCGAACGGGGGCGCGAAGATCGATCATTATGCCAACCGTGCGGCGGTGACGGATCGGCAGGAACCCACAAGGAAAGTCAGGTCTTGAAAGCGCCCAAAAGCGAAGGGCCGCCTTGCGGGCAGCCCTTCGGTCGGGTGCATGATGGTCAGAAGCTCTTCACGTGCTTGTCGAGCTCCATGTCGAGCGCCTGCCCGCGCAGGTTCTTCGCCACGATGATGCCGTTGGGGTCGATGAGGAAGCTCGCCGGGATGGAATGCACCCCGTAGAGCGCTGCGCCTTTGGACTCCCATCCGGCCAGGTCGCTCACATGGTGGGGCCAGGCAAGTTTGTCCTTGGCCACGGCCGCTTTCCACGGCTCTTTGGCCTTGTCGAGGCTCACGCTGAAGATCGCGAAGCCCTTGCCCTCCTTGAACTTGGCCTTGCCATATTTCTCGTAGGCCTTTACCACGTTGGGGTTCTCCATGCGGCACGGCCCGCACCAGCTGGCCCAAAAATCGATGAGGACGTACTTGCCGCGCAGTTCCGAGAGCTTCATCGTCTTGCCATCCGCGTTCGGGAAGGCGAGTTCCGGTGCCTTGTCGCCGATGTTGATGCCCACTTTCGGATCACCCGGCGGCGGCGGATCGATCGGGGTGATGGCCGTGGCGTTCAGACAGGCGAAGAGAGCGAGGGCGGAGGCGAGGAGCTTCATGCGTTGAACGCCGTAGCCCGGCGCAGGCGTTGTCTTCGAGGTTCGGGGCGAAAGTAACGAGGTGATGTGCGCCGCGACAGACCAACATCGTGCCGCGCTTGGCCGCCTGTATGTCGAGGCTATTTTTTGCCTTTCTGGTGCTTGGCCAGTTTGGTCGGGTCCTTTTCCAACAGGCCGTCCAGGGCCTTGGTCAGGTCGTCCCCGTGCAAGTCGATACCGAGGACCTTGCCCTCGCCATCGATCAGGGCATTGGTGGGGATGAACATGGCACCGTATTCCTGGGCAGCAGCGTTCTCCGGTTCATTCACGGCCCCCACGTGCCACTTCCAGTCCAGGCTGTCCATGGCGATCGCGGCTTTCCATTGCTCCAGTGCGCCTTGCCGATCCATGCTCACGCTGAAGACCTGGAACCCGTCCCCGTTGGTGAACAGCCGGTCCTTGTAGGTATGGTAGGCATGCCGCACATGGGGGTTCTCCCGGCGGCACGGACGGCACCAGCTGGCCCAGAAGTCGATGAGGACCACCTGGCCTTTCAACTGGGAGAGCCGGAGCACCTCACCGCTGGGGCTGGCCATCACGATCTCCGGGGCTTGCTGACCGACCTGCACGTTGGCGAGGCGCACCTGGCCTTGAGCGGATGATAGAAGCCAATAAAAAGCGGCGAAGAGGGTGGTGAAGTGGCGCATGCGTTGGCGAAGATCGGTGTTCAGAGCAATGACCGGGCCGCACCGTTGCGGTGGTGGGTGGCGTTGCCGCGGTCGAACAGGTGGCCCAACTGCGGATGCCCGGTCGATCAACGAAGGCCGTTACATTGGTCGGAACCGATGGATGCGCTCCGCAGGGCTCATCGCCGATCGGGCAGCAAGTAAGTCATCAACCACAGGACCTGAATATGAGCTTGGTGCAACGAGCCGCCTGTGCAGCGCTGATCGCTTGGGGGTGCGACCTGCAAGCGCAGGGTACGTTCATGAAGAGCTACCTGTCGGATACGACCATTTATGCGCCCACGATCGCCCGCACAACGGATGGCGGCTATGTCATGGCGGGGATACATGATGCCCCGACATTTGACAAGAGCCGGTGCGTGTTGAAGGTCGACTCAACAGGGGTGCTGGAATGGTCGAGGTACTATGGAACGGCCTCGCCCTTCGATGTGATCGAGGTGGTTCCACTTGCCTCCGGGGACCTGCTCGCACTGACCACGACTCCCGTGGGCGCGCAGGATCGTGATCTTGTTGCGCTGCGCCTGGATGCGGCCGGTGACACGGTCTGGACGCGGGCATTCGACCATCCGTCGGCAGTGACCGGCAGGAACGCGGTGGAACTGGCCAACGGGGATCTGGTGCTGGTGAGTTACACGACCCGCGACCTGTACCTCACGCGCATGACCGGCATGGGTTCGGTCATCTGGTCGCATGGATACAGTGCTGGCGGGATCGGGGGCCAGGCCGATCCAAGGGCGGATGTGATACTCACCAGCGACAGCTGCATCCTCGCATGCGGGGCCGTGCCAGCGAACGCACCGGCGGGAACCAACGGTTTTGTTGTCAAGACGGACATGAACGGTGATCTGATCTGGGCCAAGTTCATCGGTGGCTCGGCCACCGACATGTTCCGGAGCGTGGTGGAAACCGCGGACGGTGGATATCTGCTCATGGGCTATTATACCATCAGCTACGGCTACCCCATGATCGTGCGGATGGAAGTTGACGGCGACGTGCTGTGGCGAAAGAGGTTCACGGGAGCGGATCAGAGTCGAGGTCTGATACTCGAACGATGCACCGATGGGAACTATGTGGTCGGCGGCGATGTTCAGTCACTGGCCGATGGATATCGCGCCCTGCTCTTCAAGATATCCGATGCGGGCGAGCTCATCTGGTCCAATGCGTACGGTTCGGAGATGCATTTCATGGACGCCTGCATGGTGGACGACGGTATGGTCATGGCCGCTGCCAATTACTCCAGTGACGTCCCATACCCGACGCTGGGTATGTTCGCCGGGGACACCGTCGGCGCCTCGAACTGTACGACCACACCTCTTCCGTTGTATGCCTCCGACATTCTATTGACGGAGAGCAGCGTCGTGAACACCATCAGCGGGTTGACGTCTTCCTATTATCCAGTGCCTGTTTCGGATCTCAGCATGACCGAACTGACCGATTGCATCAGCACTGGAACGGGCCAGCCAGCGACCATCGACGGGATCTCGGTACATCCCAACCCGGCGGATGAGCGCTGCTTCATCCACAACCCGTCGCATCGCCCCATCTCCGCATTGGAGATCGTGGACGTGAATGGAAGAACCGTCGCTCGCCATGGCCGCGATGTGTTGGCGCCGATCGACGTCTCGGCTTTGGGCCCCGGCATCTACCTCTTCCGCGTGTTCATGGATGATGCGAGCGTGATCTGCGAACGCGTGATCGTTGAATGAAGCGTTCAACCCATCCAGCGAGCACCATGAAAGCACTTGCATCTCCCGCCCTTGTCATGGGGCTGACCGTGTTCCTGTGCGGAGGAGTGAACGCACAGACCTTCCTGAACGGCGACCTGGAGGGGCCCAACCCGACAGGTGGTGGGCAGCTACCACCGGAATGGGAGGCGGTACCTTGGACGGACCCGAACTGTCTTTCTTCCGGCCCGCTGGAAGACACACCCGACCTGACCAGTGCGACCTCCCCGTACGCCACGGCCGGCGTGCCGGGAAATCCTTACTCGGGGTCCACCTTCATCAGTAGCGTATGGGGCACGAGCGGTTCCCCGAACTGGGTTTTCCAGGAAGGGATCATGCAGACCGTCGAAGGCTTCTCCACAGGAGTCGCTTACACCATCGGTTTTCACCAGGCCGTGGTGAAACAGAATGGTTACCTGGATACCGCCGGGTCCTGGATCGTTTATGTGGATACCGTTCTGGTGGGAATAACGGAACCGACCATCAGTTTCGCCCCGGTCGATGGTGTGCCCTTCATCTGGGAGCCGCGCGCACTTACGTTCACCGCAACGGCCGCAGCTCACACGATCAAATTCCTTCCGTGGGATGATGATCCGGACAACCTCTTTCCACCGGCTGACACGATGGGAGCCTTGCGCATGGGGATCGATGCCATCACGCTGAGCGTCGCATCATCGATACCCGAACAGGGTGTTGCCATGGGGCAGCTGAGGGCTTTCCCTGACCCTGCCAGCGATGTCATATTCGTCGAGGCGAGTGCGGACATCCATCCGAACAGCGCCATCATCATGACGGATGCGATGGGCAGGGAGGTGTTGCGCACCAAGCTGGAAGGCGGTCGTGTCCGGATCGATGTGGACCGGATACCTGCGGGAACGTATATGTTGCGCACGGTTGGAGGAGCCTGCACGCGGATCCATAGAATACGCTGATGAATAGTACCGGGCCGCATCTGTCCCACAGCATGCGGCGCTACGGGCCGAGCGGGCGACCGGGTGTTCCGAAGGGCGGTTACTCCTCCACCTGGATCCTCGCTCCGATGGCGTTCAGCCGCCCTTCGATGTCCTGGTAGCCGCGGCGGATCTGCTCGATGTGGTCGATGGTGCTGGTGCCATCGGCGCTGAGGGCGGCGATGAGCAGGGATACCCCCGCGCGGATGTCGGGGCTGGTCATGCGGATCGCGCGCAGCGGTTTTTCGAAATCCTTGCCGATCACCAGGGCGCGGTGCGGGTCGCACAGGGTGATCTGCGCGCCCATCTCGATCAGTTTGTCCGTGAAGAACAGGCGGCTCTCGAACATCTTCTGGTGGATGAGCACATGGCCTTTGGCCTGTGTGGCCGTCACCAGCACGATGCTGAGCAGGTCGGGCGTGAAGCCGGGCCAGGGATGATCGCTGATCACGCGGTTGCTGCCGTCCAGGAAGGGCTCGATGGCATAGTGGTCGTGCGCGGGCACGTGGATATCGTCGCCCCGGCGTTCGACGGTGATGCCGAGTTTCCGGAAGACATCGGGGATGATCCCCAGATGGTCGTAACCGGTGTCCTTGATGGTGATCTCGCTGCGCGTCATGGCGGCGAGGCCGATGAAGGAGCCGATCTCGATCATGTCCGGCAGCATGCGGTGCTCGGTGCCACCGAGTTCCTTCACGCCGTCGATGTGCAGAAGGTTGCTTCCGATGCCGGAGATCTTCGCCCCCATGCGCACGAGCATGTCGCAGAGCTGCTGGAGGTAGGGCTCGCAGGCCGCGTTGAAGATGGTCGTGCGGCCTTCGGCGAGCGTGGCGGCCATCACGATGTTGGCTGTACCGGTCACGCTGGCCTCGTCCAGCAGCATGTAGCCCCCTTTCAGGCGCTGGGCTTCCGCGCGATAGAAACCGTCGTTCTCATCGTACTTGATGGTGGCGCCCAGCCGTTCGAAGCCGGTGAAGTGCGTGTCCATCCGTCGGCGGCCGATCTTGTCACCACCGGGGCTGGGGATGTAGCCGCGGCCGAAACGCGCGAGCGCCGGACCGGCCACCATCACGCTGCCGCGCAAGCTGCCGCCCATGCGCTTGTACTCGGGGTCCAGGAAGAACTCCAGGTTGACGGTCTTGGCCTGGAAGCGATAGGAGCCGGCACCGAGCTTCTCCACGCTCACGCCCATCGCGCGCAACAGGTCGATCAGCTTGTTCACGTCCACGATGTCCGGCACATTGTGTATCGTCATCGGCTCGCTGGTGAGCAGCACGGCGCAGAGGATCTGGAGCGCCTCGTTCTTCGCGCCCTGCGGCACCAGCGTACCCTTCAGGCGGCGGCCGCCTTCGATCTTGAAACTTCCCATAGCGCGAAGCAAGGGAGTGCGCCATCGGCCACGCCGCGAAGGCCCCGCACAGTGCTAACAACGGGATGTGGCGGAATGGTTGTCTGAGTCCGTTGTCAGGCTGCCGACGCAGCCAGGCGAAAAAGCCGCAGGGACACTTGTGGATGCCTTGTGCGCCAGGCCAACTGTTACCGTCCAACCGGACAACCGACAACCGACAACCAGCTCAGTACCTCTTCTTCTTGTTGCGGTTCCGGTGCCGCTTCTTCCCGCCGCCGCCGCCGCCCTGGTTCTGGTCGGCGTAGCGCTGCTTGCGGAAGTCCACCTCGTTGCGCGGCCCTTGGCGTTGCGCGTGCAGCAGCGCATCGGTGCTGGCCAGCTGTTGGTCGGGCTTCAGGCGGAGCCTGCCGTTGCTCAATTCCACCAGGTCTTTGATGATCACCCCGTCACCGACGCTGTCCCTGTTCCAGGCCAGGAACTGGCGTTTCATCAGGTTGGCGACCTGCACGGTGGCGGCTTCCTTCTCCGGGCCGTCGGCCAGGGCGCAGCAGGCCTCGATGGTGCGCTCGACCAGCTTGCCGTAGTGGCCGTAGCGGATGTCCTGCTTCGGATAGTTGACCTTCTCCGGCTTGGTATCGAGTTCTTCGGCGGTGGGCTTCGGAAAGGGGCCGTCCACATCGAGCTTGAACTCGCTCATGATGTAGAGGTGGTCCCAGAGCATGCGGTCCATGTTCTCGCTGCCCCGCAGTTGCGGGTTCAACCGGCCGATCACTTGGACGATGGCGTGGGCGTGGCGTGTGCGGGTCTCGCGGTCCTCGATGCCCATGCAATGCTCCACCATGCGCTGCACGTTGCGCCCGTATTCGGGAATGATCAGGCGCGGGCGTTGGGTGTTGTAGTCGAAGGAGACTTCGGGGGAAGGCATGTTGATCAGAAGATCAGATGATCAGAAGATCAGATGATGGACTCACTGACGAACTGACCGGTGGCAGGCACCTGATGATGGGCCAAATGTAGGTGGCGCTCAGTGCAGGACGATGCTCTTGGTTCGGGACCGTGGGCCCACGCGGACCTGCAAAGTCAGGCGCTGGTCCGGCGAACCGAGCTCACTGCGCGGGCACATCAGGTTGTACATGCCCCTTGGGCGGCTACCGTCCATCAGGGTCTTCACCCGCTTTCCGGAAGCATCAAAGAGCGCGACATGTACGTCGGCCTGCGGCTCGTCCACATCAAAACGGATGTAGAGCCGGTCGGTCACCGGGTTGGGCGCCACTTGCACGAAGTCGTCGGCTTGGAGGAACTCGCTTACCGGATGGATGAAGCCCACGTCCAGTTGGAAGTCATCCAGCATCCAGCCATCTCCGGGACCGGCCAGGCTGTCGCTGTAGAAGGTGAAGCGCAGGCGGAGGGTATCGGGCAGGGGGATCCCGGTCTGCACCCAGCAGAAGGAGGACCAGACCCAGTTCGGTCCGCCGATGGCATCGCCGGAGGTGCCGGTGAAACCGATCTGCCCATTGCTCAACGTATCGGGTTGGATCCAGGTCGTGCCGTTCTCCCAGAATTCCGTGTTCGGTGGGTTCATCCAATCCTGGAAGACGTTCGTCCATGTCTGGGCGGTGTCATAGCTGATCTCGATGTAGGCACCGGCATGCGCGCTGTCCATGTTGAAAGCCTGCTGGAAGTGGAGGAAGAACTCGGGCCACCAGCCGAAGTCCTGCATGGGCAGCTTCAACTCGAAACGTGAGAGGTTCCCCGCAGGATAGGCATCGACCGTGTCGGTGACGATGGCATTCACCGGGCTGTAGGCCTGCTGGAAGAAGGTCTTCCCCGGAGCGCCGATCTGCCACAGCGTTGCTTGCGCTGTATCGATGGCGACAGGCAGGAGGCCCCAAGCGCAGCCTTGATCGAAGTCGTTGCAGTAGTACTGTGCGTTGGCGGTGAGGACCGACAAGCAGGACGAGAGGAGTAGCTGTCGTTTCATCGGCGGTGGGTTGGTATCCGGAAGACACTCCCGGTCCGGCCGATGCTGCCTGCCGTCGCCGACCTATCGCGCGCTCCGGTACCGCGCCACCCAGTCCGGGTCCTGCATGTCGCGCAGCAGTCTGAAGGCGCCTTCGCCGACGTAAGGCCCGAGCCAGTGTTGCTCGGAGGTCAGCCTGTACTTCGCCAGGATGCGCTGCTGCCCATCCCCGGGTTGGGCGCTGTTCGCCGCCCAGCCGAAGTTCCCGCTTCCGTCGGAGGCCGCTCCGGTCATCAGCTTCGGAACATCGTCGAGCGGGACGCAGAGGTAGCTGACCTCCTTCGTGGTCGTGTCGATCAGGCCGCCGCAGTTGGGGATCGCGAACCGCTCGAACAAGTTGCTGTCGGCCGGGTTCGCGCGGCTGGTCTCCACGCCCAGGCCTTGCATGATGAAGGTCTTGTTGTTGATCGTCTCGCTCGCGATCACACTGTCCGAGAAGACCTTGTAGATGAAGGTGGTGCCGTTCAGGCTGAAGCCTAGTTCGTAGGTGGCGAGCTTGGGGACCCTATCGTCTTGCCCGGAGGTGATCACGGCCAAGAGCAGTGCTGGTATGATCAATGATCGAAGCATGGTGGACGCCGGTGCTCACATGGGTGATTGGCACATGCATTCGAAGTTCCAATCCTGATCGAATTTGAAACTCGCAGGCTCTGAGTAAGCCCGATTGAAGAAGTCGATACTGTGCCGTTCTGTATCCAAGCGAGCGTCATCCACACTAACGCCCATTGAGGTCATCACCGAATCGAAGAGCAACGTCCACTGCAACGAACCAGACAGGTCGAGTTTGGATAGTACGGTGACTCCGCGCCTTCGATCGATAGTTGTGTCGTTGACATGGGCGAGCAGTATCCTCCCATTGTGGACGTCGAATGAGGTATCAGCGGTCAAGGTGTCCCAGGACACGACGCTGTGCTTGCCACTGTAAGGACCCCAGCGCATACCGCATGGTCCCATCGCGCCGAGGGTTCCGGAGAGCTGCCACGTGCAATATCCAATGAACAGAGCGAACCCGAGAAGCACCACTCCGACCGCCGTCAGCGTGGACCGTACTTCTCGTCTCATGGGCGGGTTCTAAGCTTCAACCACTGTCAATTTCGCAAAGCGCAGCAACAACTGCTTCTGCCCGCTGCTGGGGAAGAAGATGGTGGCTTTCACATCGGGCGCGTTGCCTTCGATCTTCAGCACCTTGCCCTTGCCGAAACGTTCGTGTTCCACGGTGACACCCTCGGCGATATCGCTCGGAGCGGCGTGTCCCAATGAACGGGTGGCGTCGACCGGCGCGCCGGTGCTGGTCACGCGCTTCAGGTTCTTGCGTTGCGCGGGATCCGGAACACTCGGAGCGGCCGGCGCGGAGCGTTTCATCGGGGAGTGCGAGACTTTCGCAGCGGGTGCGGCGCTCTTCGGTTCACGGCTGAAGACAGTACCGCCGGAAACGGGCCGTGTGCTCGTGTTGCCCGGTCTGCTCCACGCGGAAGAGAACGTGTCGCGCGGGTTCACCGAAGGCGCTTCATGCCGCTTCGGCAGGCGCAGGTATTGCGGATCGATCTCGTCGATGAAACGGCTTGGTTCCCCGGCGGTGAGGTTGCCCCACTTATAGCGGCTCATCGCGTAGCTCAGCGTGGCGCGTTTCTCCGCGCGCGTGAGGGCGACGTAGAACAGGCGGCGCTCCTCTTCGAGCTCCGCGCGGCTCTGCGCGCTGAAGGTGTTCGGGAACAGTTCCTCCTCCATGCCCACGATGTACACGTAGGGGAACTCCAGCCCCTTCGCGCTGTGGATCGTCATCAGGCTCACACGGTCGTTGTCGTTCGGGTCGTCGCTCTTGTCCGCGTCCGTCAGCAGCGCCACGTCGATGAGGAAATCCGGCAGCGTGCGTTGGACATCGGCACCTTCCTGTTGCTCGCTGAATTCCCGCATGCCGTTGAGCAGTTCCTGGATGTTCTCGTAGCGGCTCACGCCTTCGGGCGTCTTGTCGATGAACAGGTCCTGCAGCAGCCCGGTGGTGCGCGCGATGTATTCGCCCATGGCATAGGCGCTCTGCTGGCCGAGCATCGTCTGGAAGCTGCGGATCATCATCACGAAATCGGCCAGGCGCTTGCGCGTCGGCTCGTTCACGTCCAGCTCCCCGAGGTGCTTGTTCAACGTGTCCCAGATGCTCAGTTCGCGTTCGCCGGCGGAGACCAGCAATTTGTCCACCGTGGTCTGCCCGATGCCGCGCGCCGGGTAGTTGATCACGCGCTTCAGCGCCTCTTCATCGTTCGGATTGCAGGTGAGGCGGAAGTAGGAGATGAGGTCCTTGATCTCCTTGCGCTGGTAGAAACTGAGCCCGCCATAGATCCGGTAGGGGATGTTCAGCTTCCGCAGCGCTTCCTCCATGCTGCGGCTCTGCGCGTTCGTTCGGTAGAGGATCGCGAACCCCTTGTTCGGCACTTGGGCCTGCATCTTCGTTCCGAAAATGTCGTGGGCGACGAACATGCCCTCCTCGTTGTCGCTCATCGTGCGTTGCACCTGGATGAGCTCGCCTTCGTCGTTGTCGGTCCAGATCGTTTTCTCGATCCGCTCCTTGTTCTTGTCGATGAGGCTGTTCGCGGCCGCCACCAGCGTCTTCGTGCTGCGGTAGTTCTGCTCCAGCTTGTACAGTTTGAAGTCCGGATAGTCGCGTCGGAAATTCAGGATGTTCTGGATGTTCGCGCCGCGGAAGCCGTAGATGCTCTGGCTGTCATCGCCCACTACGGTGATGTTCTCGTGGCGCGCGGCGAGCGTGCGCACGATGTTGTACTGCGCGAGGTTCGTGTCCTGGTACTCATCCACCAGGATGTATTGGAAGCGCGCCTGGTACTTCACCATCGCCTCAGGATGGTCGCGGAACAGCAGGTTGGTGTTGAACAGCAGGTCATCGAAGTCCATCGCCCCGGCGCGGTAGCAGCGGTCCGCGTACGCTTTGAACAGCTCGCCCATTTTCGGGCGCAGGGCGGCGGCATCGGCGGCCATCATCTCGGCGTTCGCCAGGTATTCCTGCGGACCGATCAGGTTGTTCTTGCTGATGCTGATGCGCCCGTGCACGTTGCTCGGCTTGTACAGCTTGTCATCCAGCTGCCACTCCTTCACGATGGTCCTGATCAGCGAGCGGCTGTCGTCGGTGTCATAGATCGTGAAGTCCTTCGGATAGCCGAGCTTGTCCGCCTCGGCGCGCAGGATGCGGGCGAACACGCTGTGGAAGGTACCCATCCACAGGTTGCGTGCTTCCGTATTCAGCCCGGGAACGGTATGCAGGAGCTTCTCGATGCGCTCCTTCATCTCGCGCGCGGCCTTGTTGGTGAAGGTGAGCGCGAGGATGCGGAAGGGGTCCACCTCCTTGGCGGCCATCA
>JAGODO010000361.1 GCA_017998165.1 Flavobacteriales bacterium
TGGATCCACCTATACACGAAGCAAAATCCCGCGTACAGCAGGGAAATGAACAGCAACGCGTAGAGTGAAAGCGACAGCACGTGTTCCATCCCGGCTGGTCGGGGCGGTGAAGGTATCGGCCCCGTATCGGCCTCGCCACCGCACCGGCAACTCCACGTCTATCTTTCGGCCATGACCGCCGAACGCACCCTGGTGCTGGACCATGACCGCGTGCAGCGCAAGCTCCGGCGCATCGCCATCCAGCTCTGCGAGGAGAACTGGGCGGAGAAACGCATCGTGATCGTGGGTGTAGCGCCACGTGGCATGAAGCTCGCCGAGCGGTTGGCCATCATGATCAGCGAACTGAACGCCGTGGAGGCCGATCTGATCGAACTGCGCCTGGACAAGAACGACCCGCTCACCGGCCCCGTGAAACTCAGCGGGGAACTCGATTCCTTGAAAGACCGCACAGTGGTTCTGGTGGACGATGTGTTGATGAGCGGCCGCACGCTGATGCACGCCGCTGCGCACCTCGTACAGGTGAAGCTCGCCAAGCTCACCACCGTCGTGCTGGTGGATCGCCGCCACCGGGCCTACCCCATCCGCGCGGATATTGTCGGGCTCACGCTCAGCACCACGGTGCAGGACCACATCAGCGTGGAGCTTGGCCGCAAGGACGCGGTCTACCTTTCCTGAGCGGGCATCCGCCGAGCTTCGCCTTCCAATCCTTGCTGAACGCGCTCGGCGATCACATGCGGTTCGCCGCTCGCACGCACACGCATCTGGGCGCGCATGTAGAAAGGCAGCCGCGCTGATAGCAGTTCTTCTACCCGTGTGCGGAGGGCTTCACCCTTCAACCCGAAGAGCATCGGCCGATCGCCGCCTTTCTGCTCCACGCGTGGCATGAGCTCATCGAACGGAACATCGAGGTACACCACCGTTCCCGCAGCGAGCATGCGCTTCATGTTGTCGCCTTCCATCGGGGTACCGCCACCGGTGCTGATCACCGTGCGCTCCGTGGTGAGCAGCTCGGCGAGCACCTTCTTCTCCAACTCGCGGAAGGCCTCTTCCCCGTTCTTCTGGAACCACGGTGTGATCGGCCCGATGCGCTGCTCGATCATCCGGTCGATGTCGATGTGCCGCAAACCCATGCGCTGTGCCAGTTCCCGACCGATGCGGCTCTTGCCGCTGCACATGAAACCGACCAGGAAGACCCGCATAGCATACGCCGTTGCCTACGGCGGAGGTGTATGGCGCAAAGCAAGGGCATCTGCCCATGTGACCATGTACGCATGTGCCCATGGCATGCCGCATCTTCGCCCCGCATGACGATCACAGAGGTCACGGACGCACGCACGCTGCGCGACTGGACCCGCCTGCCCTGGCGGATCTATGCCCAGGACAAGAACTGGATCCCGCACCTGAAACAGGATGTGGAGAAGGTCTTTGACCCGCAGAAGAACAAGCTCCTCGACAAGAAGGCACATCCAAGCGGGGCGATCACGCGCTGGGTGCTCTACGGCAAGGACGGTTCGGCCATCGGACGCATCGCTGCGTTCGTGAACCCCAAAACGGCGCACTCGGACAAACAGCAACCCACGGGCGGCTGCGGCTTCTTCGAGTGCATCGATGACCAGGCCGCGGCCAACCTCTTGTTCGATACGGCCCGCGACTGGCTGAAGGCCCGCGGCATGGAGGCCATGGACGGCCCCATCAACTTCGGTGAGCGCAACATGTTCTGGGGGCTATTGATCGAGAACTACGCCGATGCGCCCATCTACGGCACCAACTACAACCCGCCGTACTACGTGAAGTTGTTCGAGGGCTACGGTTTCGGGCTCTACTTCAAGCAGCTGTTCTACCGGATGTCCGCCATCACCGGCGTGCCCGCGATCTTCCACCGCAAGTTCGACCAGATGAAGAACGATCCGGATTTCCGGATCAGCAATGCCGTTGGCATCGCCCCGGAGAAGATCGCCCGCGATTTCCGCGAAGTGCTCAACGCCGCCTGGGTGGATCACGAGAACTTCAAGCCGATGACCGCTGAGACGGCGATGAAGTCCATCAAGGCCATGAAGCCCGTGATGGACCCGCGCATCATCGTGTTCGTGTACCACAAGGACAAACCCATCGCCTTCTACATCAACCTGCCCGAGCTGAACGAGATCTTCAAGTACGTGGACGGCGACCTGAACCTGCTCGGCAAACTGAAGTTCCTTTGGCACAAATGGCGCGGCACGTCCAAGACCATGACCGGGATAGTTTTCGGCGTGGTGAAGGAGTGGCAGGGCAAAGGCATCGAAGGCGCCATGATCGTACACACCAGCAATTGGCTGGTGAAGACGGGCCGCTACAGGGAGACCGTGCTCACCTGGATCGGTGACTTCAACCCGCGCATGCTGAAGGTGGCCGAAAACCTCGGTGCCACGAACTACCGCACACTAGCGACATTCCGGTATCTCTTCGATCGAAGCAAGCCGTTCGAGCGGTTGCCGATCATTGAGAAGAAGGGGTGACCGTACAAATGCGCGAACGAAGGGCGATGGACTTTGAACCTCACCTCGGCATCGGTCCAATTCGGTTCGGCATGAATGTGAACGAGAGCCGTAGCGTGTTGGGAAGTGGTTTCGCTCCGTTCATGAAGTCGCCCGCATCCGTTCACCCTACGGACGCATACGACGCATTGGGCATGCACATCTACTACGATACTGCAGGTCTGTGTGAAGCTATCGAGCTGTTCCCACCGGCCGTTGTACGTCTGGAGTCATTCAACCTGTTGGCGCTCGGCTATGGAGCACTTTTGGCCTTCTGTCTTTCACACGACCACGATCTGATTGAAGATGAGGTCGGGTTCACATCACATGTCCTGGGGCTGGGAGTCTATGCCCCAGACGGAAAAGAGGATCCAACTTCGTTATGTGAAAGCATCATCGTCTTTCGCCAGGGCTACTATTCCTCCTGACCGGTCGCGAGTGAGGGGCCCGGAGGCGGGCACCGTGTACAACTCGACTTGGAGGGGATCGAAGCGTTTCTACTTTTGCGCCCTCAAAATCACGGAGGGGGTAACCTTGAAGTGATGGAGGACTCTGTAGCTCAGCTGGTAGAGCACGACACTTTTAATGTCGGGGTCCTGGGTTCGAGCCCCAGCGGAGTCACTGGCAATAGGCCTCAGCATGCGCTGGGGCCTTTTTGTTGTGATCGCAGGTGAGGGCGCTCATGGCAACAGACACCTCACCCCCAGCCCCTCTCCCGAGGAGAGGGGAGCGGATCCCGATCGCTCCGAGAGACCTCTTCAGCGCAATCCGACCAACCGCAGGTGGTAGATCACCGTGCTGCGCATGGGGATCTTCTTGCTGTCACCGGCCAGGCCGTACGCGCGGTGGCTGGGGATCACGATGATGGCGCTGTCCCCCACGCTCAAACGTTGGATCGCCTCGTGCAGCCCGCTCTCCACGTTGTCCTTCTCGATCGTGAAGTCTTCCGGCTCGCCGGGCGCACTGGCGTAGCAAACGGTGCCGTCGATGAGCGAGACGTTGAATATGATCGAG
>JAGODO010000082.1 GCA_017998165.1 Flavobacteriales bacterium
CCGTCCTACTTCTGAAAAAGGAATATCGCAAAGTCAGGGTCTTGGTCGAAGTGTCCATCGAAATCGCAATAGGCCATGCGAAAACAGGTACGGCGAAGTAGTAGCCAAGTAGCGTCAGGAAGCCGGTCGTCGCTAGCAGAAAACTGATCATCGGGGTGGACAGCTCTTGTGAGACAGCCATCACAAGTAGGAACACACTTGCACCTAAGCTGACCACTATGTTCAACGTGCGGATCACCAACGACAAGTACCGAGGCCGATACCAGATCATTGGTTCACACCCCGGTGAAATTCGCCTTCCGCTTCTCCATGAAAGCGCTCGTTCCCTCTTTGAAATCCGCCGTGCCGAAGCACTTGCCGAACTCCTCGATCTCGCGCTGCATGCCATCGGCTCCCGGCTCATATCCGGCGTTCACCGCGCGTATGGCGGCGGCGAGGGCGGTGGGTGAATTCTTCATGATGGCGGCGGCCAGCTCATTGCACTTGGCCATCAGATCGGCCTGTGGTACAACGTGGTTCACCAAGCCCCATTGCAGGGCCTCATCGGCTTTGATCATGCCTGCGGAGAAGATCATCTCCATGGCCTTGCCCTTACCGACCAGTCGTGCCAGGCGTTGCGTGCCACCATAGCCGGGGATCACACCGAGCGAGACTTCGGGCAGGCCCATGCGCGCATTGTCGCTCGCTACGCGGATATGGCAGCTCATGGCCAGTTCCAATCCACCGCCGAGCGCGAAGCCGTTCACCGCAGCGATCACGGGTTTGCTCATGTACTCCACATGATCGAACAGCTTCTTCTGGCCATCGGCGGCCAAGGCCTTGCCCTCTTCCACCGCGAAGTGCGCGAACTCCTTGATATCCGCTCCCGCAACGAAGGCCTTCGGTCCGCTGCCGGTGATAATGAGCACGCGAACGCCCTTGTCGGCATCGGCTTCATTCAGCGCCCGGTCCAGTTCCGCGATCGTATCGCGGTTGAGCGCGTTGAGCTGGTCAGGGCGGTTGATGGTAATGGTGCGGATGCCTCCCGGGCTTGACCCGGGAGCTTCATCGGAAACGAGCAGGTTCTGGTAGGCCATGGATGATCTCTGGTTTCTGATCAATTGATCGACTGATCAGCTGATCGGCTTGCCCAAATGTATCGGGCTACCTCACCAGTGGAAGGGAAACGACGAAGGAGGACCCTTCGTCCATGCGCGTAGTGAAGTGCACGCTTCCCCCGGCCTGTTCCACCATTCGCTTTACCATCGCCAGCCCCAGCCCCATGCCGCCGCTCTTCGTGGTGAAGCTGGGCTCGAAGATCCGCTCGCGCACTTCTTCCGGAATGCCGGTGCCATTGTCCCGGACTTCCACGATCGCTTGGTCGCCTTCCGCCCGCAATGACACGCTGATCACCCCTTGCCGGTCCTCCGGTATGGCCTGTGTGGCGTTCTTGATCAGGTTGTTCAGCACCCGCAACAGGTGTTCACGGTCGGCCTTCACACGAAGCGGCCCATCCGTTGAAGCGTGCAGCGCGATGTCCGCGTTCGGCGTACCGGCGAAGAGTGCCACGGCGTTGCGTGCCACCTCGTTCAGGTCGAGCACCGTCTCCTTCGCGGCGCTCATCTGTGCGAAGCGAGAGAAGTCCCCGGCCACACGGCTCAGTGCATCGATCTGTTCCACCATACTCGTAGCGAACCGATCGAGCCGCTCCTTCGCATCAGGCGCCTTCGGATCCCACGTCAGCTGGAAATGCTGAATGCCCAGCTTCATCGGCGTGAGCGGATTCTTGATCTCGTGCGCGACCTGTCGGGCCATCTCCCTCCACGCGCTCTCGCGTTCGCTGCGCGCCAGCTTCTCGGCGCTTTCGCGGAGCTCATCGACCTTCCGGTTGTACACGCGAACGAGCTCGCCGAGCTCATCCTCTCCTTGATAGGGCAGGGGTTCGTTGCGCGCGCCCAGCTGGATGCGCTCAAGCCCGCGCTTGAGCAGAAGCAAAGGTCGCGTGGTCCAATTGGCGATCACCCCAGCGGCCAGCGTACTGAGCAGGAAGAGCAGCACGAAAAGGTTCACGATGGCGACATATCCGGCGGTGCGCTCATCATCCACCTCGCTCTGGCGGGCGAAATACGGCACCGAGAGATACGCGAGCACGTCACCGCGGTCGTTCAACAACGGGCGGTACGCGGCCTGGAACGCGGCGTCGCCGATATGTTCCTCGTGCGCGAAGGCGCTCAGGTGGTCCACCGCCATGGCGACGTAGGCGCGCGGGTCCATGCGCGTGCCCAGAAGGCCGTTGCTGAAGACCTGTTCACGGGAGGTGGCGATGAGCTCGCCGCTCGGCGAATACGCCGAGATGTCGGTGAGCAGCACATCGCTGGCCATATCGGTCCAGTAGTCCAGGTCGCGCCGCATGTCGGGTCGCAACACGTCCTCCAGATGGACATGGTGCCGCAGCTCGGCGATCGCCGAACGCGAGCGCTCATTGAGCTGCTGCGCCACACGGTCGGCGTAATTCATTCCCAGTAGTCGTTGTGCCCCGAACGCGAAGAGCACGATGGCGATACCCGCGAACAACATGATGCCCGCCCGCAGTTTGGCGCTCAGGTTGAAGGGAGGGATACCCCTCCACGCCATGCCCGCCCGCAGGAGAAGAAAAGCCGCGCCGAGAAACGAGAAGAAAAGAAAGAGGTAGGAGAACGTCGTCACATGGTCGATCCACGTGGGCAACGCGGAGCCGATGACCACCGCCTCGGTAGCGGCATCACCGGAAGCCAGCAATTCGAACCCCTTGTCCTGGACCACCAGGCCATCGGAGGGTATCGGGGTGGACCATCGGGTGGGGAAGGCGTAGGCTCCCGAACTCTCCACAAGACGGCCCCGTTCGTAATGCGCCCTCGCGTACCGATCGGCCCGCCGGTCCACCGCGCGATCCCCGGCCATCAGTAGCTCCGGGAAGCCCAGTCCTTCGGGCAGCACGCGTGGGAACAGCTCCAGGATCAACCGGCTTTGTGCCGTGCCTTCCAGTTGTCCGATCGCGCCCAGGTATAGAGCGGCCTCGGTGGGCCGATGAACGTTGCGCAATGCGATGTCGCCCTCCACGGGCACACCTTGTTCGAACCGCGCGCGCAGGTCGATGAGCGTGGGAACGGGTCCGCGCGCGGTCGTCGCCCGGAGAAGTCCGGAAGGACCGAAAAGATGTATGCGTACATCGTAGTTGTTCCAAGTGCCTTCGAAGAACCGCTGCCGTATGCGCGTGTCCAGTTCCGTCGCGGAAAGGTGGGCGGTATCGACCAGCAGGCTGCGCGCCTCCGCGTCCTGCGAGATCGCCGCCCGCGCTTCCCGGAAAAGCCATTCGATCATCGGGTCCTCGCGCTTTCCGGCGCTCTCCGCCAATGCTTCGCGATCGCGTTCCATGCGTTTGAACGTCTGCCGGTTTAGGATATGCACACTGAGCAGCGCGAGGGCCGTGATCATCACCAGGGCATTGGTGAACCGCGTGCCGCCCCTGCGCATCAGGGCGAGAGCAACGAGCAGCGGCAACGGCCACAGCACGAGCACCGAATCGAAAACGCCCACCAGGTGGTAGGCCAAATGCGCGGCGCCGAACACCACCGTGGCGATGGCGACGAGCACGAGGCCCTTCATGTGCGGCGACACCCACCGCGTGAAGGCATCGGCCAGCAGCACCCAAGCGAACAACAGGAACGCGATGGCGAAGAGGGTGACCGCGCTGGTGACGTCCAGGCTCTGAGCGTGGAAGAGGTCCAGGGGGATCTGGCTGTCCCGTACGAGCGCGATCATCACGTCGTTGATCCAGGCGGCGAACACGAGCAGGGTGATCAACCCGATAACGGCGACCATGCCTGGATGATCGGTCACGTTCGCGCCGGCGGTCGCCCGTCGTATGAACGCGCAGATGAAGACCACGAGCGCCACAGTGATCACCAGGTCTCCCAGCGAGGGGAGTATCGCCGAGGCGAAAAGCAGATTGGGGGCGAAGAGCGTGAAGCCTTCGAACACATGCCGCAGGGCGGGGGACAAACCCCACCAACGGAAGGCCGATACCAACAGGAGCAGGGTGACGATCGACGGCCAGCGCCTGCCCCGCTCCACCCAGGTAACGAGCCAGGACCACAAGGCGATCAGGGCCATCGCCGCGCCGATGGACACGGCGAGCAAACGTGCCCACGCCCTCGCACCCGGAGGCGGAGCATCGTCCACCCAGTGCAAGCGGAAGAGCACCTCCCCCCGTGGATCGCGCACCACCGGACCAAGACCGGGTTCCACGGAGGCCACCACCCCGGAGGCGACGCCAAGGGACGGATGGAAATGCGGCTGGAGGTAGCGGTTCTCGAAGGGCGGCTGGAACCAGAGCAGGCGCAACGCATGCACACTGCCGCGCGGGCTCATCACCCCGGTATGCAGGTATACGGAGGATCCGGAGCGGATCCGCGAGGTGACCGTCGTGTCCAATGCATGTTCATCCAATGGGAGCGAGCTGGTCCAGTAGCGTATGTCATCCCAACGGGCCAGCAACTCGATGCCGTCAGGCCCCAGGGCATCACTCCGATCGGCGAGCTTGTGCCAGTTCAGTGTGCTGTCGCTGGTGAGCATCCCGGCCGTTGTGCCGCACAGGTCGCCCAGTTCCACGGTGGCCTCCGCGATCCACTGTTGGAGCCGGTCCGCCTCGGCTTGCAACCGCTCCTCTCCGGAAGGCTCTCGCATGAGCGCGGCGCAGACTCCGAGCGCGGCGGCAATGAGCAGGTAGGGGAGCGGTCCGCGCATTCTGGTCCGGCGCACAAGGGGCGAGCCAAAGTAACCGGGCGTTCAAGCCCCCCTCCAGCGCTGCGGGGGGATTTGTAAGACGACAGGGCGGGAAAGCGCCCGCTGCGCGACAAGTCGCAACTTCGGCGCATCGCCCGCGTCGACCCGGGTGTCCGGGGTCCATCCCGGCTCCGGGCGGCCAAGGCGCGAGGAAGCATGGCCATCAACATCACTTTCCACGGGGCCGCAGGAATGGTCACCGGCAGCAAGCATCTCTTGGAGATCCCGTGCTCGGACGGCAGGACCAGGCGATTGCTGCTCGACTGCGGCATGTTCCAAGGTGAAGGTCCACGGAGCGACGAGAAGAACCGGCGGTTCGGATTCGAGCCGGAACAAGTGGACGCGCTCGTGCTTTCACACGCGCACATCGACCACAGCGGGCTCATCCCGCGTCTTGTCCGCCAAGGATTCAAGGGTCCCATCTACGCGACGCCCGCCACGCGTGACCTCTGCACGGTGATGCTTGCGGACAGCGCACACATCCAGGAGTACGATTTCGAGAGTGACCTGAAACGAGCGAGACGTCAGGGCCGCGCTCCAGCGGAGACCGAACCGTTGTACACGATAGGTGATGTGGCCCCGTCGCTCGCGCTTTTCCAAGCGGTGGACTACAACGAGGCCTTTGAGGTGCTGCCCGGCGTGATGCTGACCTTCACGGATGCCGGACACATCCTCGGAAGCGCATGCGTCCATCTCGACATCGATACCCCGGAAGGAACGCGCCGCATCACCTTCAGCGGCGACGTGGGTCGGTACGTGGACCGTTTGCTGCCGGATCCGGCCGTATTCCGGCAAGCCGATGTCATCATCTGTGAGAGCACCTACGGCGATCGGGACCATCCGCCGATCGAAGTGGTACGCGATCAACTCCTGGACCATGTGCGGCGCGTCTGCGTGGAGAGGAAAGGCAAGCTGATCATCCCCGCGTTCAGCATCGGCAAGACACAGGAATTGCTCCACACCTTGAACAAGCTCTACAACGAAGGTCGCCTGCCGCGGGTGCCCGTCTTCGTTGACAGTCCGCTCTCGATGAACGCCACGGCGATCTACCGGCAGTATTCCGTCCTGTTGCAGGAGGATGTCCGCAGGGAGTTGGACAGCGATCCCGATCTGTTCGGGTTCAACGGCGTGGAGTTCATCCGCGAAGCGGCGCGCAGCAAACAGATCAACGAGCGCCAGGAGCCGGCCATCGTGATCGCCGCGAGCGGGATGATGGAGGCCGGCCGCATCCGGCACCACTTGCGGCATGGATTGCCGAACGACCGGAATGCGGTGCTGATCGTGGGCTTCTGCGCCCCCGGCACGCTGGGCGCCGAGCTGATGGAACGGCCGGACCATGTGCATATCTTCGGCGAGCGCGTGCCCGTGCGGGCGGAGATCCTGCGCATGGAGAGCTACAGCGCCCATGCCGACCGCGGCGAACTTTCACGCTGGATCGGCTGCCAGGACGCGGCCAAAGTGCAGCGGATGTTCCTGGTACACGGTATCGCGTCATCACTGACGGGTCTGCGCGAACGGTTCACACGGGAAGGATTCCGGCGGATCGAAATCCCGAAGCAAGCCGACCGGTTCGAACTGTGACCGGGCTGCGGGTCACACCCGCCGGTGCATCACGAAATGCCCGCCGAGGCCGTCGACCTGGAAGGGCCCACCGTGGATGCCGAAGCCGAGTTTTTCATAGAAGCCCCGCGCGTTCTCCCGCGCGTTGCACCAGAGCAGGTCCCCGCGTTGCGCGCGCAGGTGCTCGACAGCGAAGCGGACCAACTTGCTCCCCGCGCCCTGACCGCGGAATTCCGGGTGTGTGGCCATCCCGCGAAGACGGTACTGTTTCCAGCCCTTGAGCGCATCGTTCTTCTCCGCGTAGAACGAACCGGTCCCGATGAGGTGCTCACCGATGAACACCCCGAGGTGGAAACTGTCCGGGTTGCGGTCGTTCGGATAATCACAGTCCTCGATCGTCTGGTGCGGGCGCAGCACCCGATGCCGGAGCGACCAGGTATCCTGTGCCTTGATGAAACGGATGCGCATTTTATCCGCCGAGGCCTTCGGCGGAAGAGGATTGTCGCGCCCAAGTTCGGCAGCTTCCGGTCGCCGCGCCAGCCCGTTCGTTCAAGACGATGGTCCCGGCGATGGGGATGGGGGCACGGTCGGCAGCACGATCACGACCTTCTCCTCCGGTTGTTCACCGAGCACCACCCGCCGGTAGTAGCTGATGATGACCGTGGTGAGCGGCAGGGCGATGATCATGCCGGTAACCCCCAGCAACGAACCCCAGACCGAGAGGGCGAGCAGGATGTACTCGGGCCGCAATCCCGTGTTCTTTCCCTGGATGCGCGGGGTGAGCACAAGCCCTTCCAGGGTCTGCGCCACGGCGTACACCGCCAACGCGCCGATCATCGGTGGCCAGAACGCACCGTGGTGGTCCAAGGCCACCAGGCCCGCGCTCAGCATCACGGGCGGGACGCTCAGCAGGGCGAAGTAGGGGATGAGGCTCAGCAGACCCGCGAGCAGGCCGAGTACGAGCGATAGCGGCAGGCCCACGATGCTGAAGCCGATGATGTACACCACGGACAGGATCAACGCGATCTTCAGCTGGCCACGGAAGTAGACGTTCATCGCCTTGCCGAGGTCGTCGACCACGTCGGCCACGCGCGAGCGGTACTTCGTTGGGATGAGTTTTTCCCAGTTCTCCTTCACGTCCTCCTCATCGATCAGGATGAAGATCAGGTAGATCAGGGTGGTGAACACGCCGACCAGCCCCAGCAACCAGCCGAACACGCTGCTCATGCCCTGCCAGAATCCCGGAAGGACCTTCTGCGCCAGCTTGCTGAGGTTCTCCCCGGTGAGATAGCCCTGAACATCGATGCTGGACGCTTCGGCAAGCGCGTCATGGATCCAGGGGATATGCCGCACTTGCGCCTGCCATGCGGGGAGTTCGTTCGCCATGAGCACGGCGAAATGGTGCATCTCGTCCACCACCTGTGGGACGATGATGGCCAGCAGGCCGGCCACCAGGAGGAACATCGCCGACAAGGTGATGAGCACCGCGGCCGTATGGTTCTTCACGAGCTTCTTCACACGGGCCACCCAGGGATCGAGCAGGTAGGCCAGGACCAGCGCAACGAAGAAGGGCACCAGCACCGCGCGCAGGTAGTACAGCAGCCAGACGAGGATCGCCAGGACGAGGATCCCGCTGATGATGCGGACCAAGCGGTCGAGGGTGATGGGGCGGTCAGCGCTCATGTGCGTTCTGGTATATGCGCATGGCGTCGAGGAGAAGTCGGGCCTCGGTGATGGCCTGGGGATCACCTGAGCTCAGATGCGCGAGAACTATCGTATCAGGGCCGGTTCCCATGAGAAGATGGAATCGCTCCTCTTGACCGAAGCGCAGGTCGAACGAGGTCTCTGGAGTAAGAGGCCAGTTCTTTGTTGCGGCGGGGCCGAGAGGAATGTCAGCGATCGCCAAAGGGTGCTCCCGGATGGACCATTCCCCGAGGGAGGCATCGAAAGAAACCATGCGTACGGGAACGAACAAGACGGCATAGGATGCGGAGATGAACGCCACCAGCATGGTCGCTCTGGAGACGAGGGTGAACACGCGTTCCTTCCCGCCCGAGGCCACCAATGAAGAGAGGAAGGCCAGGAGTACGGCCGCAAGGAAGCTCAACCCCGCCGCTGCCGTGATCCTTGCCGGACGGGGCAGAGCACCATCTGCGATGAAATAGGGTGTAGCGCTCCAGTAGCCTGACCGGAACGGTGCGAAGGATGTCGCCGCAAGGTCCTTGGGGCTCGGTTGATAAAGTACCCGGTCAAAGATGTTCAGGGTGATCGCGATCATGCCGATGATCACGGTACCCAAGAGCAGATAATGGATGCCGCTCCGCGTATTGTCATCCGGTTTCCAGCCCATCGCCCAAATATCGGTCCGCCGGGCACCAGCCCGGCACACTCCGGCCGGGCTGGTGCCCGGCGGACCGGACCTATTTGAAGTACCGCATGTCCTCCCCGCTCTTCAGCACGCGCAAAGACGCGTAAATGAGTTTGATCACATCCTCCACGTCGTCGCGGTGTACGCTTTCCACCGTGGTGTGCATGTAGCGCAAAGGCAGGCTGATGAGCGCGCTCGGCACGCCGGCCGCACCGTAGGCGAAGGCGTCGGTATCCGTTCCGGTAGCTCGGCTGACGGCGGCGCGCTGGAACTTGATCTTCTCGCTTTCGGCGGCGCCGATGATGCGCTTGAGCAACGTGTTGTGTACGGCGGGCCCGTAGCTCAACACGGGTCCGCTGCCACAGGCCACATCACCGCTCTGGATCTTGTTCATCATCGGCGTCTGTGTGTCGTGCGTCACATCCGTGACGATGGCCAGGTCCGGCTTGATGCGCTCCACGATCATCTCGGCACCGCGCAGGCCCACTTCCTCTTGCACGCTGTTCGTGATGTACAGGCCGAACGGCAGTTTCACCTTGTTGGCTTTCAGGAGCCGGGCCACCTGGGCGATCATGAAGCCGCCCATGCGGTTGTCGAGCGCGCGGCCCACGTAGTGCTTCTCGTTGAGCACCATGAACCCGTCCTCGAAGGTGGCCACGCAGCCCACATGCACACCCAGCTTCTCCACCTCGCTCTTGCTGTTGCAGCCACAGTCGAGGAAGATGTTGTCCATGCTCGGTACGGGGTCGTTCTTGCCCGTGCGCACATGGATGGCCGGCCAACCGAACACGGCCTTCACCGGACCCTTGTCGGTATGGATGTTCACGCGCATGCTCGGCGCGATGGTGTGGTCGCTGCCCCCGTTGCGCTTCAGGTAGATGAAGCCCTCTTTGGTGATGTAGGACACGAACCAGCTGATCTCATCGGCATGCGCTTCGATGACGACCTTGTACTTGGCCGTAGGGTTGATCACGCCGACAGCGGTACCATACGGATCCGTGAAATGGTGGTCGATGTACGGCTTCAGGTAGTCGAGCCATATGCGCTGGCCGCTGCTCTCGAAGCCGGTTGGACTGGCGTTGTTCAGGTAGCGTTCCATGAAGTCCAACGCCGGTTTGTCCAGGATGGACTTGCGTTTGGCTTCCTTCTTCTTCTCCGTCTTCTTGGCCATGGTGTTCCTGTCTTGTTCTGGCGAAAGGGTGGATGGTTCATGTGCGGGACCTCTCGTGATCAACGCCCCGCCTGCGCGCCAAAACTACCAGCCGCCGGTCCGCAGAACCTCTCCCTGTAACTTCCGTATGAACAGGCCGTTCGCGAAAAAAAACCGCTCCATGCGCACGCTGCTCTCCCTCGCGTTGCTCTCGCTCTCCACCCTTCTGTTCGCCCAGCCTACTGGCCGGCTGAACAAGCCGTTCGACAAGGAACACTTCGGGGATCCTGACGGCCTGAAGGCAGCCTTGGCCGCATTGAAAAAAGGGGACGGCTTCTTTCAGAGCGGCGGCACCCACTTCACCCAGGCACTAGAGGAGTATGAGAAAGCCCATTCGTTCAACCCGGACAATGCGGAACTCAACCTGAAGATGGGCCTGTGCCACCTGAATGGCCGGTACCACCACCGTTCGTTGCCCTTTTTCCAAGCGGCCTATGAGTTGGACAACCAGATCCCGCGCATCCACTTCCTGCTGGGCATGGGCCATCACCTGAATGCGCATTGGGAGGAGGCCATCACCGAGTATCAACTCCATCGCGCCGCGATCAATCGGGTCCCGGACCCTGAGCCGCTGTACAACACCGCTGAACGGCGCATCGCCGAATGCCAGAACGGCAAGTCCCTTCAAGCGAAACCGGTGAACGGGCAGGTCAGCAATATGGGCCCTGGGATCAACAGCGAAGTCGCCGACTATGGCGTTCTCATCTCCCCGGACGGGACGCACATGACCTTCACCAGTCGCCGGAGCAACAGCACCGGGGGCAAGATCAACAAGGCGACCAGTGAGTACTTCGAGGACATCTATGCCTCGACACGGTCCGGATCCGGCTGGAGCGAACCGCTGCCGCTCGGCGCCCCGGTGAACACGGACCTCAACGATGCTTCGGTGGGTCTGTACAACGATGGGAGGACCATGTTCATCTATCGCGACGACAAAGGCGTTGGCGACCTGTTCGAGAGCACGAGAGATGGAGGTCGTTGGAGCGAACCAAAACCCCTTGGCGAAGCCATCAATTCGCCCGCGAACGAGACCAGTGCATGGCTCAGTGCTGATGGAAAACAACTGTTCTTCGTGAGCGATCGGGAAGGCGGCCTCGGCGGTCAGGACATTTGGATCAGCCGATGGGATGCGACAGCCAATGCTTGGGGCGAAGCGGAAAACGCTGGTCCCGGTGTGAATACGTTCGAGGACGAGGACGGGGTCTTCCTCCAACCTGACGGACAAACCCTCTTCTTCAGCAGCAAAGGCCACACCTGTATGGGTGGTTACGACGTGTTCCGCTCCTCCTTGGTGGACGGCCGCTGGGGCAAGCCCCAGAACTTGGGCTGGCCGGTGAACAGCCCGGACGACGACCTCTTCTTCGTACTCACGGCGAACGGCACCACCGGCCACTTCAGCAGCGTACGGCCCAACGGGCTTGGCGAGGACGACCTGTACCGCGTGGATTTCCTGCCCGAGCCCAAAAAGGAGGAAACCGCCGCGATGAACGGCGGTGCCCCCGAAACGGGGACAAAGGGCATGGCGACCATCCGTGGCAAAGTGATGGATCTGACGATGCTGGCCGGCATGGAGGCGACCATCGATCTGCTGGACCTTGCGGACGGCCGCATCGTTATGACCTTCACCAGTGACCCCAAGACCGGCGAATACCTCATTGTGGTTCCTGCCGGGCGCCAGTACGCCATGCATGTGCAGGCCAACGGCTATCTGCTCCACTCGGAGAACATCGACACGGGAGCCGAGAACAGGGAGCTGAGCATGAATGTCGATCTGAAGCCCCTTGAAGCCGGTACCAACGAAGTGATGCGGAACATCTTCTTCGAGCGGGAGAAGGCCGCCTTGGATCCCGCCTCGCTCGGTGAACTGGGCCAGCTGCTCGGAATGCTCCGCGACAATCCCGCGCTCCGACTGGAGATCGGCGGGCATACCGACGGCGACGGCGCCGAAGCCTACAACGATGAACTGAGCACCCGCCGGGCCAACGCCGTGGTGGACCACTTGGTGAACAACGGCATCCCCGGTGAGCGGTTGGTGGCCAAGGGCTATGGTGCATCCCAGCCGCTGGTCCCGAACGACAGCGACGAGAACAAGGCCCGTAATCGTCGCACGGAGATGCGGGTTCTATAGGTCGCGCAGGCCAGAAGCCATCTCGATCGTTCGCAAACGGTCCATCAGCTCGGGCCCGAGGGAACTGTCGAGCACAGGTGTGATTCCGGGGGCGAAAGCGACCCTCACGCCGTCGAGCAGTTGGGCGCGATAGCGCGCAGGGAACCGTGACCAATAGTGGCACATGCGCTCCATGGGCACAGTGTCTCCCGGGGAGGCATGCTCGAAGATCGTTGCGGTCATCCCCCAGCCATAGCCGCGTAACAGCTCTTCCCTGTTCGGTTCCGGCGCGAGTTCCACCATCCCGACCAGCCGTTCAGGGTCATGCCCGTATTTGCGGGCCAGCACCCACCCGGTAGCTCTGTCATTTCCGCTCACGCAGAGGGTGGTCCGGACCATGAATGTGAGCGAGGCCGAAGCGCAGACCACAAGCCAGGCTCCGAGCACCCAAGCATTGGCGCGGAGCCGCGCCAGCCCGACGACCATCAGGAAGACGAGCAGCGGAAGGATGAAGGTGAAATGCCGATAGGGCAGATAGCTCTTCGCGTCCACCCGATCGAAGAACACCGGGCTCATCGCGTACACGATGCTGAACAAGAGGATGACCCAGAGGATCAACCACTCCGCCACCGCTCGGGAGCGTCTTGCCCGCACAGCGTTCACCACCCCGAACAACAGGAAGGAGAGGACCAACAGAGCGGTCATGCGGGAGGAAAGCGGTTCGAACGCGGAAAGCAGGAATGAGGCCGGAAGTGTGGAGGTCCAGACGGTGATCAGGTTGGGAAGCGCGAAAACCATGTGCAGGGGCTCCTGCTCCAGGCCGCGCACGCCCATGGCCGGCATGTTCTCCAGTGAGAACGCGTTGTCCAGGAACATGCGGAGCACGATATGCGGGAGGAAGCCGACGATGGCCCCGAGGAGGAAGCCGGCAGCCCCGACGAGCGTCGACTTTTTCACGCCACCAACCGTGAAGGACCAGGCCATATAAGCGGGCACGAGGAGCAAGCAGTCATAAGCCAAGCACCCTCCCAGGCCTGCCAAGACCCCGAGTTTCCGGTCCGGGCGCTCCTGATCCATCGCATAACGGATG
>JAGODO010000083.1 GCA_017998165.1 Flavobacteriales bacterium
CCGTTGGCGTCGGAGATGGTACAGGTATAGCTACCGGCCGGAAGGTTGGTGGCTGTGGCCGTGGTCTGCACCGGCGAGGTGTTCCAGGAATAGGAGTAGGGCGTGGTACCACCGCTGATGGAAACCGTTGCGCTGCCGGTGCTGTTGCCGAAGCAGAGCACGTTGACCTGTGCTGAAACGGAACCGCTGAGCGTGGCGGCGGGCTGCGTGATGTTGACGGAGCGGGTGGTGGAACAACCATTGGCATCGGTCACGGTGCAGGTCCATGTACCGGCGGTGAGGCCTGTGGCGCTGGCGGAGTTCTGCACGGGCGCTGTGTTCCAGGCGTAGTTGTAGGGCGAGGTGCCGCCGTTGACGTTGATGGTGGCGCTGCCGGTGTTCTGTCCGAAGCAGAGCACATTGACCTGCGCGGCGATGGAAGTGCCGAGTACCGCGGCGGGCTGCGTGATGGTCACGTTCACTGTCGTGCTGCACAGGTTCACATCCCGGACCGTGCAGGTATAGCTACCGGCCGACAGGTTGCTGGCCGTGGCGGTGTTCTGGACCGGTGCCGTGTTCCATTGATACGTGTACGGTCCGGTGCCACCTGAAGCGGAAACCGTCGCGCTACCGGTAGTGTTGCCGAAGCAGGATACGTTGGTCTGCGCGAACAGCGAGGCGCTGAGCGAGCTGGCAGGTTGGGTGATGGTGACGTTCCGTGTGGTCTGGCAGCCGTTCGCATCGGTCACGGTCGCGGTCCATATCCCGGCGGGAAGGTTCGTTGCCGCAGGGCCGTTCTGTACCGGTGTCGTATTCCAGGAGGTGCTGTAAGGTGCCGTACCTCCGGTGATCGAAAGACCGGCGCTGCCGGTGTTGTTGCCGAAGCAGAGCACATTGGTCTGTGCGACGAGTGTCGTGTTCAGTGCCGCCGTCGGACCGGTGATGGTCACGGTGGCGTTGGCCGTGCAACCGTACGAGTCGGACAGCGTCACCGTGTAGCTGCCGGGGGCAAGGCCGCTCGCGTTCTGTGTGCTTTGTGCGGGAGAGCTGTTCCACGAATAACCGTATGGCGGAATGCCACCGGAGACCGACGATGTGGCCGCACCGATGTTGGCGCCGAAGCAGAGAACGTTCGCCGTGGTGGTGGCCGTGAAGTCGATCGCCGGGCTTTCGGTCAGGTCGACCGATGCCGAGGTGGAGCAGCCATGCGCATCAACGATGTCGATGACATAGACCCCCGCTTCGAGCCCGGAGATGTTCGCACTGCTGCTGGTGTACCCATGCGCGCCGTTCCAAGTGATGGTGTACGGAGCGGTGCCCCCGGTTATGGTCGTGTTGACCGAGCCGGTACTGCCACCATTGCAGGCGACGTTCTGTCCGAAGGGTAGCATCGCGGGGTTGAGCGAGACGGTCAGCGTAGCCGGGTCGATCACGTTCCAGCTCTGGGTGCGGGTGCATGCCGCATCCGTCATGGTCAAGGTGTAGGTGCCCGAGGGAACGTTCGTGATGTCCTGGGTATTCGCGGTGAAACCGCCCGGACCTGTCCACGCGTAGGCGTAAGGAGCGAGACCGCCTGACGGGGTCACGTTGATGGCCCCGTTCGATGCGCCGTTGCAGAGCGGATGGGTGACCGCCGCCGCGAGCGCCAGGTGGCTCACGCGCACCTGCCTGCTCATTGTGCGTGCGCAGCTTCCGTCGGTGACGAGCACGGAATAGGTCGTGGTATTCGCCGGATGTGCCCATGGGTTGGGGCAGGTCGTGCAGCTGAGGCCCGCCGTCGGCGTCCAACTGTAGTTCGCGCCGCCGGTGACGGTGAACTGTGTGCTGTCTCCCGGGCAGATGGTGCCACCGCCGGCAAGGGTGGTGAACACCGAGTCCGTGATCCAGAAAAGCGCTGTATCCAGCGGCATGCTGGGGCAGTTGGGGTTGCCTACGATGATGCGCAGGTACTCGTCCGCCTCCGTGATGTTGTCGAAGAGCGGATTCACCGCGCGGTCCACATGGCCGGCGTTGGCCGGAATGGTGATGGATTTCGCCACGGCCGGATTCACGTTGCCGATGGCGGTGTAGTCCGAACCGTTGGTGGCTGTACCCTGCAAGTAGTACTGGAGCGTCAGCGGTGTGGGGCGGGGGTCACCGCGGTCGAAACGGATCCATCCCGGGTTGCAGGCTTCCACCATGTCCGGTCCGCCGCTCTGGGTGAACGTGCTCAAGGTGATCGTCGGGCTCTGGATCTTCTCGATGAACACGCCGCTGTCGTACTTCCGGTCGCTCGCGTCGGCGACGATGAGCTTCAGGTGATAGGTTTGGCAGGGCTGCACGACGGCCTCTGCGGCCAGATCGACGGTATAGCCGTCGTACTGGGTCTGGCTGCCGCCCGTGTTGTCGTAATAGTGGGCGCTGTTGGAGCCGTTGTTCACGTTGTTGATCGTCACCGGGGTGGTCGTGCCGGGGATCAGGGCGATGTTGTGGTCCCCGCCGGCTCCGGGATCACCGGTGATCCCGGGACCGCTGATGAAGAATCCGAACACGTCGTTGAACTGCGACCCTACCCACTCGTTGTATTCCTCGCTGCCGAAGGTGAACGCGAAGCGCATGCTGTCACCGGTGGGGATGATGTCGAACTCGAACTTGCAGGCATCACGCGTGCTGCGGCCCGTCACCGCATCCAGCAGCGGGTCGCCTCCGGTGTTCTGGGCGAACCAGTTGTTGTTGCCCGTGCTGGTGTTCGGGCCGACGGCGTCCGTGATACGACCGGACGTGAGGATCACTCCCTCGGTGATGGCCATCCCGCTACCGCTGTAGCTGTATTCACCGTAGCCGAGGGAATGGCAGGTGATCACCGGGTTGCTGATGGTGACCCCGGAACCCGTGATGGCAGCGGCGAGCTGTTGGAGGTTGCTCTGCGGCCCGACGGTGAGTTGGGCGGTCGCGGTCTGGGCGAATTGGAACGCGAAAAGGAGCGACAGCGCTCCCGGTCCGATCCGATGCCCCAATGGATTTCGCGTGTGCTTCGGGTCCATGGGCATCACTGGTTGCGAGCTTCACTGCAGAGGGCCTCGGCCTCGCTCAGGCTGAGGGGCACTTCGGTCCGGCGGGAGGGCGGCAGGTGTCGGATGAGGGCCGTTGCCGCCAAGGCGCGCACACTATCGGCCGAGCGGTCCTGGTTGACAGGTTCCAGGATCAGGACCCCGGCGGGTACGCAGGCGAAGGAGATCCGAAGATCCCCGCGTTCTTGAAGGTCGTTGCTCAACAGGTCGCGTTCCTCGCTGGTCAGGCCGTTCACGCGCAGGGCCACGCGACCGGGCGCTGTTTGTGCCTGGCTCCAAAGGATGCCCGCGATGGTGATAAAGGCCATAAAGGCCAGCGTACGCGCAAAAAGCGTTTTCATGGTCCGAGCGTTCTGAGGCTCTTCAGGACTCCCTTCCGGTGAGTGGCCGGTCGGGTGAGCGTGCCCTGGAAAGCGCGCCCTTTTACCCCGGACCAAGCGGAAAGGTTCCGATGAGCGACTTCCGGCCGCTGATGGACTTATGGATCGGATCGACGGGTCTCGCCCGCCGTAGTACTCCGCGAAGGCCTGGTCACTTCCCGGCGAGGCGCTGTTTCAGCACCGCATGCAGGGCGATGCCGGTGGCCACGCTCACGTTCAGCGAGCTGATGGTCCCGGCCATGGGAATACAGCCCCGGAGGTCGGCTTGACCCAGGATGGCGGGGGAGATCCCTGTGTCTTCGGCACCCATGACCAGCACAAGCGGCCCCCTGAGATCCAGGGAGTCCAGGGTGTCCTTGGTCTTTTCCGTGCAGGCGACCACCCGCAGACCATGCGCTCGTGCCCGGTCGATGCCCTCCTTCAGGTTCATCACGCGGCAGACCGGTTTGCGGAGCAAGGCCCCGGCGCTGCTCTTGATGGCATCGCTGCCCAGTCTGGCGCTGTACTGTTTGGGTACGAGCAGGCCGTGTGCGCCGAAGCACTCGGCGCTTCGGGCGATGGCGCCCATGTTGCGAACGTCCGTCACCTCATCAAGCGCCACCAACAGCGGGTCTTCACCCCGGTCGTAGGCCTGCTGGATCACTTCGTCCAGGTCCTGGAGCGCGACCGCGCTGATATACGCGATCACCCCCTGGTGTGCGGCCGGGGTCAGGCGATCCAGCTTCTCGGGGGGCACCGGCTGCCACGGCACCTCTCGCGCCAGTGCGAGCTGTTTGATCCCGTTGATCGCCTCTCCGCCCATGTCCCGGCGGATGAGCAGCTTCTCGATGTGTACGTCGCTATTGAGCGCTTCCATCACCGGACGGATGCCGCAGACCAGTTCGTTCGTCATATCAATGGTCGATATTCAATGTTCACCGCCATTGTTCAGTTCTGGAACACGCGGCCGTTCCGCCAGCTTTCCACGTTCCGGTACCAGGCGGTCTTGAAGTTCGGGTCGCGACGAAGGACCAGATCGTTGTCGGTGTAGGGTCCGATGCGCTTCTCGAACACGAAGGTGAGGCTCATCAGATTGGTCTCCTCCCCGTATGTCCAGACCTCGGAATCACCGTTCTTCCGGATGGTGTTGGGGGTGCCGAAGATGATGTGGACAAGTCCACGGTCCGTACGCCAGCCCTCGGTCCATCCGCTGAAATGGCGGTTGGCGCTCTCCACGCGGCTATAGTAGGCGTCGATGGCCTCGCGCGCCCGGTCGCGGCCGCCTGCCGCATCGGTCCAGAACTTCTCGACTTCACGACGCTGGTCCGCCGAGCTGATGATGCGGTCCCATTCCTGCAGGCTGGTGATATAACGCAACGGGGGGACCATGTCCGGTGAAGCGCGAACGGTAGGGTAGCTGCTGCTGAAGGTGAACAGCGTGAAGCCGGTCGTGGAGGCCGTGTCGATGCGGAAATGATGGAACCCGCTGCTGTCCGCGGTGAACTCGAAGGAGCCGTCCGCACTGACCTGCACGGTATACGTGCTGTCCACCCTCACCGCCGGTCGTTCACCGGATGTGGTGAACACGGGCATCGGGAGTTTTGCCGGCGTTTCCAGATGTTCGGCAAGGAGCGCCTGGCCGGCGTACTGTTCGCACAGCACGCGCACATGGGTCCCTGCGGGCACATTGTCATCGAACAGGGGGACACCCCGTTCGGTGAGCGGAAGGAAGCCCTGGCGATGACCGGGCACGCTCCGTTCCACCGGGATGAAAACCGTGCTCTCGGTATCGCGGTTCAGGTCCCGCGCGGTGATCTTCAGCACGAAGGAGCGCTGGTCGTTGCGCTTCATGTCCATGCTGCCCACGAGTTCCCTGTCCTCCGAGGGGTCTTCGCTCGTGTCCTTCACGAAGGTGCTCGCGCTATCGAGCAACAGTGTGCTTCCGATGGTGGGATAGGCTTCGTACTTCAACAGCACTTTCGCCCGGAAGGGACCGCCACCGCCGTTGTTCTTGTACAACAGGTCCTGCGTGCGCAGCTTGAACCAGATCGTGGAGCGCGACCCTGAAGAATGGTAGACACGCGCTTGCAACCGCACCGCTGCGGCGCCCTTGCCGTAGAGGTAGGCGAAGTTGTCGCCTCCGCCCACAGGGACATAGCTGACGCAACCCGATAAAGAAGCGAGCAGCAGGCAGCACGCAGCGGGCTTCAGGTGGCCGATCCATCTGATCGGCCACCTGAAGCCTGCCCGCTGCGTGCTGACCTCTGCGTTCCGCTCGCTCGTGTTCATTCGTGCAGGTTCTGTTCTTCCACCGCTCTGGTGAGCAACGCGGCGTTCTGGCTCTTGTTGGTCTTCGCGCCGAGCGTCTTGATCAGTTCCACCTGACGCACGAGGTTGCCGCTGCCTTCGCTCAGTTTGTTCATCGCATCGTCGTAGCTGCCCTTGGCCTGCTTCAGTTGGTTTCCCACTTTGATGAGGTCTTCCGTGAAGCCGATGAACTTGTCGTAGAGCTTGCCCGCGCGGTCGGCGATCTCCAGGTGGTTGCGGGCGATGCGTTCGTTCTTCCAGATGCCGTGAACGGTGCGCAGCGTGGCCATCAGGGTGCTGTGGGTCACCATCACCACCTGTCGGTCGTAGGCCTCCTGGAATATCTCCGGCCGCTCGCGCAGGGCCAGCAGGAAGGCCGGTTCGATGGGCACGAACATCAGGACGAAATCCACGCTGTGTACCGCGTAGAGCTTGGTGTAGTCCTTCTCCGAAAGGCCACGCGCGTGCGCGCGGAGGCTCTCCACATGCTGGCCCAGCAGGCGGTCCTTCTCCGTGGGATCGGTGCTGGCGGAGAAGCGCTCGTAGTGCAGCAGGCTCACCTTGCTGTCGATGATCAGGTGCTTGCCCTCAGGAAGCATGACGACCGCATCCGGGCGCAACCGCGAACCATCATCCAACGTGGTGCTTGATTGCATGGAATACTCTTGGCCGGCCATCAAGCCTGAACTTTCCAAGAGCTTTTCGAGTATCATCTCGCCCCATGCGCCTTGTGCCTGGGCATCGCCCTTCAGCGCGCGTGTAAGATTGTCGGCCTCCTGTGAAAGACGCGTGTTCTGGGTGACGAGCTTCTCGATCTGGTCCTTCAAAGCGAAACGTTCGCGGCCTTCCTTCTCATAGACGTCCCGCACCTGTGTCTGGAATTCGACGATGCGCTCTTGGAGCGGTTTGAGCAGCGTACCGAGTTTTTCCTGCTGCTGCGCGTTCAACTCCTTGCCGCGTTCGGCGAGCAGGCGGTTGGCGATGTTCTCGAACTCCGTGGTCATGCGCGCCTGGAGTTGTTCGAGTTCCGCTTTCTGTTCGTTGAGCTTCACAGCCAGACCACGGCCGCGCTCCTGTTCCTGGGAGAGCAGGCCGCTTAGCCGCACGACATCGTCGCTCTTGGCTCGGATTTCCGCGGAGCTGGCATCGAGGCGCTTGGTCAGATCATCGCGCTCCGACCGGGCGCGTTCCCCCACATGTTTCAGCGCCTCCTCCTTCTCGCCGAGTTGCCTGGCGAACTGGCCGCGTTCCTGCTCACGCTCCAAGGCCAGCCGGTTCAAGCTCTCCGCATAGCGGCCGCGCCACCACAGGTGGAGAACGAAAGCCCCAAGGGCGCAGCCCAAGGCCAGTCCTAAGAGCAGGCTGCTCCATTCCATGCGACGAAAGTACGCCCGTCAATTGTCGTAGATCACCACCAGCGCACCGATGGGAATGCGATCATGGAGTTCGATGACGTCCCCATTCCGCATGCGGATGCATCCGTGGCTGCAGGGCGTGCCGAGTGAACGCTCATCCGCCGTGCCGTGGATGTAGATCCAGCGCGCATAGCTGTCCACATTCCCCCCCTCGTTCAATCCGCTCTCCATGCCGCTGAGCCAGAGGATGCGGCTGGTGATCACATCGCGGGTTTCGACCGCCGTGCTGTCGGCGATCTCCCCGGTCGCCTCCCGATCCTGGAGGATGCTCCATGGCGGAAGCCCGCCGCCGAAACGCTCCCGCACATAATGGAGACCGGTCGGGGTGCGGTAACTGTCCTGCTCCCCCCCGAGCCCCTTGGCGGCGGTGGAGATGGTGTACTCCTTTCGCATGGCGCGCCCCTGTACATGGTACATGCGTTGGCTCCGGACGCTCACGTAAAGCACATCACCATCGATGTCCAACCCGGGATAGCGGACCTCCATGTACTCCAGCAGGAAATCGGCCAGTGCCTGTTTGGTCGATGGCTCCGTACCCTGACCTGCGGACCTCGCGCTCAACAGGAGCATGCCCAGCGGAACGGCGCACCGGCATATCGCCCATCGCGTCAGTGCGTGGCGTGGCCTTGGCGTCGTTGGGTCGTTGTGGTTCAAAACAAGCTGGTGAATCCGAAATGCACCTTTCCTCCCCGGAACTGGATGGGGTTATCGAACTGTTGGCCCAGCGCGTAAGTGAGACTGAATATCCCCGCCTTGGTCTCGAAGCTCGTGCCCGCGCCGAATCCCAAGGGTGTATCCGTGACCAGTATGTCCGTGCTCTGGTCTTCGTACCACGCCTGGTCGGCGAAGAGGAAGAAGTTGCTGTTCTCCTCGAACAGGAAGCGGTATTCCATTGTGCCGATGGCGAAGGAAGAACAGAAGATGGAAGCCTCGTCCACGCCCCGCAGGTTTTTTATCCCACCAAGCCGGTAGATCTCGTTGCGGAAAAGACGGTCATTGACCATGCTTCCGCCCTGGGCGGCGAAACGTACCGTCCCACGCCCGCCCACCGGGATATGCCAGACCACTTTCGTGTTCATCTCGTATTGCGTCGTGTAGGTGTATTCCACGTCCTTCGCATCGCTGAGCGTGCCGGTCGTGCTCCGTTTCCGGCCCACGGAGCCATCGATCTCAGCGCTCAGGCCCTGCCGGGGATTGAAGCGGTAATCGAAGCGCTCCCGTTGGAGGCCCAGGCCATAGGAGGTCAGCTTCACATCACCGAGCCCCGGTGTGGTGGAAACGAATTGCCCCAGGCGCTGGCTGCTCTTATCGTTCACGAACACGCTCACCTTGTCACCGCGCGACAGGAGGTATTCGAGCGCGGCCCGGACATTCACCTCCAGGAAGGTGGTGTCGCGTTTGAAGAGCTTCAGGCTGAGGTCCGTTCCAAAGGGCGTGTTGAACGCGAAGGGATAGTTGAAGCGCACCTTCAGGTCCTGGGTCTTGTCCTGGAGCGCCCGCCAGTTGAGATCGATGGCCTCGCCGCGCTTCAACGCGTTCCGCAGCCGGAGGTCCAGGTCGCCGGTGAGCTTCACCTTGCCGGTGACGGGGTCCGGCAGCACGCCGAGAATGCCGTTGAAGCTGCTGGCCTTCTTGGCATCGAGGAAGAGGTACAGCTTGGTCTGGCCCGGCGAGAATTGGACGTACGGCCGTTGCTTGACCAAGACGAACGGCAGCTCGCGCAGGCGCTTCTCCACGGCCGCGACAAGGGGTTCGTTGTACAGGTCGCCAGGCTCGATCCCGATATGTGAAGACAGGTAGCGCTTTCCGATGCGCGCATCGCCGCGTACGATGATGCTGTCGATGCGCGTGAGGGTCCCTTTGTCCAATCGTATCGTCGCGAGGAGCCCGTCATCCGTGGGCCGCAGGCTGTCCAGGCGGACGCTGGCGAACGGGTATCCGTTCGCTTCACATTGGTCCAGCAGGCTCTCGTACAGGCGTGCCATCTGGCGGGGTGTGATCGGCCTGCCACCATAGAACCGCTCGCGGAAATGGGCTGCGGAAGCGACCTCTACAGGAAGGTTCCCGCTGGCGAGCCCCGCCCATCTGTACCGGGGACCGAGATGGAAGTCACAGGTCGCGGAATCGCCTTTTGTGCGAATGGTATCGCAGGCCGCTTCCAGCCAGCCCAGGCCGATGAGGTCGGCTCGAACACCGGCTGCCCATTGTTGGGGCCCCAACGGACCTTTCACCTTGCTGATACCCCTCCATTTTTTGGGGAGCTGTTCCGGAGCCGTGGCGCTGACGTACCGCGCTTGGGCGAACGCGGATGCGGCGGCGAGGATCGCAAGCGGAAGGAGCGCACACCGCATCAGAGACTCCAATCGATAGGGGCCTGGCCTTGTGCGGAGAGCAGCTCGTTGGCCTGCCCGAAGTGTCCGCAACCGATGAAGCCGCGGTGCGCCGAAAGGGGAGAGGGATGAGGCGCTTTCAGCACATAGTGCTGGTCGCCGATCAAGCCTTCCTTGTTCTGGGCGAACCTCCCCCACAAGAGAAAGACGATGCCTTTGCGTTCTCTGGCCAGTGCGCTGATGGCAGCGTCCGTGAAGCGCTCCCAGCCCTTGCCCTGGTGGGAACCCGCCTGCTCCGCGCGCACGGTGAGCGTGGCGTTCAACAAGAGCACGCCCTGATCGGCCCACTTGCTCAGGTCACCGTGACCAGGTGGCGGAATGCCGAGATCCCGCTGGATCTCCGCGAAGATGTTCTGAAGCGATGGCGGCGGCGGAATGCCCAGGGGCACGCTGAAGCACAATCCATGCGCTTGTCCGGGTCCGTGATAGGGATCCTGGCCCAAGATCACCACCCTTACGGCGTCGAAAGGGGTGCGTTGAAAAGCGTTGAAGATGTCGCGGCCTTTGGGATACACCGCGTGCTTCGCCCGTTCATCGACCAGGAAGGCCCTCAGTTCAGCGAACCAGGGCGCGGCGAACTCCGGCCCGAGGCGCTCCAGCCAGCCAGCGCCAATATCCGGCCTGGGGGGCGCGTTCTCCGGGGGAGCTGGCTGTTGCATGGGACGGAAAGATCGACGATCGGATCGTTGAAACATTTTGCCCGCATTGGCGGTACCAGCGGTTACATTTGTCGGAGACCCAATCCGAATACCCGAACGGACCAACGATGAAAAAGCTGACAAAAGTACTGGCGCTGCTGGCGGTGGCCACCGTGCTCTTCAGCGCATGCCGTCAGGCCCACTCCTGCCCGGCATATGGCAAGCTGGCGAAGCCCGTCAGCGAGAAGCGCTCCTGAGCGCCGCCCAACGCGACAATGAGCCCCGGCCTGTTCGGGGCTTTCGCTTTTCCGGCAATGATCGGAGTGTGAGGTGTCAGGAATAGCTGAACATGGTTTCCTGAACGACGTCAGGGTGCAGGCTGCGGGCCACGGGGCACGTATGGGCGACGCGCTCCAGCACGATACGCTCTTTGTCGCCCAGTCCCGTTCCATCGATCGTGATGTGGGTCTCTATGCGCGTCACGCGACGGGGATCAGCGGCCATGTGTTTCACCACGCGGGCGGTGGCTGCCCGCAAGGGGATGCCCTTGCCTTGGGCATGGATACCCATCGTGGTCAGCATGCAGGTGGCGAGGGAAACGCACAAGAGGTCGGTCGGGCTGAAAGCCGACCCTTTTCCATGGTTGTCCACGGGTGCGTCGGTGATCATCTCCGTGCCGCTCCTGACATGCACGGCGGTTGTCCGGAGGTCTCCATGGTAGGTGATGATCGCGGTATCCATTCGGGTGAAGCTACGGCCATCAACGGACCGGCCGGTCAGGCGAAAGATGGGTGATCGAACGTTGATGGATGTAGCTTTGGGCTCCGCACCCGCCCAGGCCATCGATCCATGCGTTCCTCACTGACCGTTCTGATCTGCGCGTTCGGCGTGGTGTGCGCGTCCGCGCAGAGCGTTTATGACGATGAGGGGCGCACGCTGTATTCGAAAGAGATCTACGGAGGGCCCATCGCCCACGGCGACGGTTGGGGCGGGCAGATCTGGTTCGGGAAGTATCGTACGGCGGCGGACCGCCACCTCTTCGGTTTCGAGATCGTGGGGATGAAGCACCCCAAGGAGATCAAGAGCTACAATCCCTACTACGAGGATTCGCGGGGCTATTTCTACGGCAAACTGAACAGTCTGCTGATCCTGCGGCCCGGCTACGGGCGCAAACACCGGATCACCGAGAAGATCCGGAAAAGCGGGGTCGAGCTGAACTACATATGGGCCTTCGGACCGTCGTTGGCGTTGCTCAAGCCTGTTTACCTGCAGATCGGCTACCGGGTGGACGCGCAGAAGGGACCGCCCTACGACAATATCGTTGAGGAACTCTATGACCCCCAGCGGCACAATGCCAGCAATATCTATGGCCGGGCCTCGTGGTTCCGGGGGTTGAACGAATTGCGCGTGCGGCCCGGGGCTTTCGGACGGTTGGCGTTGAACTTCGAGTACGCTGGCGACAATACGGGCATCCGCGCGCTGGAGGTCGGTACCACGGTGGACGCCTATCCGGAAGTGATACCGATAATGGCCGAGATGGACGACGTGGTGAACAAGCGGATATTCCTGGAATTCTATTTGGCGCTGCAATTCGGCAGCAAGACGATCCGATGAGCGAAGCACCGGAAGTGGTGGCGCCCGGCGCGTCATCGGATGTTCCGCATCATCGCCGCCGCCCGCAGTGGCTGCGCGTAAAACTGCCCACCGGTGAGAACTACCGTAAGGTCCGGGAGATCGTCGGCGAGCACAAGCTCCACACCATCTGCCAGAGCGGCAACTGCCCGAACATGGGCGAATGCTGGGGAGAGGGTACGGCCACCTTCATGATCCTGGGGAACATCTGCACCCGCAGCTGCGGTTTTTGTTCGGTGGCCACAGGTAGACCGTTGGCGGCCGATCCGTTCGAGCCGGCCCGTGTTGCGCGGAGCGTGGAACTCATGGGCGTGAAGCACTGCGTGATCACCAGCGTGGACCGCGACGACCTGGCCGACGGCGGAGCGAACATCTGGGCGAGCACCATACGCGCCGTTCGGCGTCGCAGCCCACGGACGAAATTGGAAACGCTGATCCCGGACTTCAAGGGAGAATGGCAGAACCTGGCCATCGTGCTGGACGTGGCGCCGGAGGTCTTGAGCCACAACCTGGAAACCGTTCGCCGGCTCACGCGCAAGGTGCGTGTCCAGGCCCGGTACGACAGAAGCCTGGAGGTGTTGATGCGCGCGAAGAAGGCGGGTTTGCGCACCAAGAGCGGAGTGATGTTGGGACTTGGGGAGCAGGACGGGGAGGTGCTGGAAACGTTGGATGATCTGCGCAGCGTGGGGTGCGATGTGGTAACCCTCGGACAATACCTCCAGCCGACCAAGGCACATCTGCCCGTGGTCGAATACGTCCACCCCGATCGTTTCGCGCGGTTCCGTGAAGAGGGTCTGGCGCGGGGATTCCGTTTCGTGGAGAGCGGGCCGCTGGTGCGCAGCAGCTACCACGCGTGGAAGCACGCCGAATAGTCTCGTCCGGGGGCGTTCGGACCTGTATAGGACAGACAACGGATCGGCCTTGCGTTTCAGCGCTCAATGCGAACAATGGGCTTCTATATTTGTCCACCTTGCATCCAGCCTTACCCCTTCGTCAACGATGAACAAGCATGTCCTTCTGGGCCTGATCGGCCTGGCCACCGCAGCCAGCATCGGCGCTCATCTGCACCGCCAGGGTCAGCCCCGCTACGCGCCGAGGCATTCGGCCAACAGCGCGCAAACCCCCGATGGCCAGTGGCAATGGCTGAACTGGATGCGTGCCAACCTGGAGACCGGCCGCGTTGAACCGGAAGACCACATCCGCATGGCGAAGGCCGTTGCCCGCTACGCTCGCGAGCAGCGGAAGGCGGCGGATTACCAGTGGGTGGAGATGGGACCGGAC
>JAGODO010000362.1 GCA_017998165.1 Flavobacteriales bacterium
AGGAGCTCAGCAGCACAGTGAGCACGGGCGAGGCGTACACCGTTGGGGAACCCAGTGCTCCTCACCGCGTCGCGCTCGTCGACTTCGGCGTGAAAAAGAACATCGAGCGCTGCCTCTTGGAGCGCGTTTGCCTTGTGCGTGTGTTCCCGATGACCACACCGCTGGCGGAGATGCTGGAATTCCAGCCCCACGGATTCCTCCTGAGCAACGGCCCGGGCGACCCGGGTGCCATGCCGGCAAGCGTTGCGCTGGTGAAGGACATCGTTGCGACAGGGCTGCCGGTATTCGGCATCTGCCTGGGGCATCAACTTCTGGCCGAAAGCCAAGGCATCGGCACGGAGAAGATGCACCACGGTCATCGCGGCATCAACCACCCGATCAAGAATCTGGTGACCGGTCATGATGAGGTCACGAGCCAGAACCACGGCTTCGTCGCCAACCGCGAACAGACGGAGCGCAAAGCGAACGTGGAGATCACGCACGTTCATCTGAACGACAACAGCATCGCGGGCATCCGCCTGAAAGGCAAGCCCGTGTTCAGCGTGCAGTACCATCCCGAAGCCGGCCCCGGTCCGTACGATTCCCGCTACCTGTTCGACCAGTTCATCGACCTGATGAAAGGCCCCGCCCTCTTACCGGCCGGTGCCCCCAACAACACGAAGAAGACCGTCAACGCATGAGCCTTATCGCCAAGATCCAAGCGCGCGAGATCCTCGATTCCCGCGGCAACCCGACCATCGAAGTGGATGTGTTCACGGACGGAGGCCATGTAGGCCGCGCGGCGGTGCCGAGCGGGGCGAGCACGGGTGCGCATGAGGCCGTGGAACTGCGCGACGGGGACAAGAAGCGTTACCTCGGGAAGGGTGTGATGAAGGCCGTGGAGCACGTGAACGAAACGCTCAACAACGAGCTGCACGGCGCGATGGTGAGCGAGCAGGCCATGATCGATCGCGCGATGATCGGCCTGGACGGCACGAAGAACAAGAACAACCTCGGCGCGAACGCCATCCTCGGCGTTTCCCTCGCCGTCGCCAAAGCGGCCGCCAGCGAAGCGGGCCTGCCGCTGTACCGCTACGTGGGCGGGGCGAACGCCTGCACGTTGCCCGTGCCGATGATGAACATCGTCAACGGTGGTGCGCACGCGGACAACAAGGTGGACATCCAGGAATTCATGATCATGCCCGTGGGTGCCGAGACCTTCGCACAGGGTCTGCGCATGGGTGCCGAGACCTTCCACCATCTGAAGGCCGTGCTGAAGGCCAAGGGCCTGAGCACGAACGTCGGTGATGAGGGCGGCTTCGCTCCGGACCTGAAGAGCAACGAGGACGCGCTCAAGCTCGTGATGCAGGCCATCGAGAAGGCCGGTTACAAACCCGGCGAGGACATCGTGATCGCCCTGGATTGCGCCAGCACGGAGTTCTACGACGCGAAGAAGAAGCGCTACGTCCTGGAAAGCACCGGGGACAGCCTCACGAGCGACCAGATGGTCGACCTGTGGAAGGGCTGGTGCAAGAAATACCCGATCGTGAGCATCGAGGACGGCATGAGCGAGGATGATTGGGACGGGTGGAAGAAACTGACCCAGGCCATCGGCGACAAGGTGCAGCTCGTGGGCGACGACCTGTTCGTGACCAACACGGACCGCTTGGAGCAAGGCATCGAGAAGGGCATCGCCAACTCGATCCTGGTGAAGGTGAACCAGATCGGCACGCTCACGGAAACGCTTGAGGCCGTGGATATGGCGCATCGCAACCGCTACACCGCGGTGATGAGCCACCGAAGCGGCGAAACAGAGGACAGCACCATCGCCGACCTGGCCGTGGCCGTGAACTGTGGCATGATCAAGACCGGTTCCGCAAGCCGCAGCGACAGGATCGCCAAGTACAACCAGTTGCTCCGTATCGAAGAGCAACTCGGAAAGAGCGGTCGTTATCCCGGAAGGGATCTGCGGTACGTTGGCTGATCGATCTCCTTTTGGCCACCATTGGCTGGAGAGAGGAAGTGAAAGTTATCAACCGAAATTAGGAATTCTCGTTTCTCCTGCGCCACCTTCGACATGGCGAACGGAGCAGCGCTCGCCGTTTCTGTCCATAACCCGCCCCGACCTGTCGGGGCACAAAACGTGGGATCATGGAAAAGCGGAGGTCTTGTCTTGTTTCTCTTTCTCTCTGCGCGGCAGTGACTCTTTTCTCGCCGCTTCTCACCAGCGCGCAGTTGCTGGTCGATTGCCACGGAGATACCCCTCATCCGGAAGGAGTGTACCTGGAGCAACTCGGTCAGAAACTGGACAACCACGGCGACCCGGCACCACATATCGCAGCCTATACCCAAGGTATGTTCCCTGAGGTGTACGCCCTCGATGACAGCCGCCTGGCTTGGGTGTTCCCGCTGAGTGAAGCTGATCCGGCAACAGGTGCGGTGAACTTGGGTAAGGTGTGGTGCGAACCCGTGGGCGAGGGTGCGAATCTCCGCACACCCACGGGCAAAGGCGCGGTGGATACCCGCTATGGCTTTTTGGACGGGCGCCTGTCGGCACCGGTCATGGACGTTGCCGGCTTCACTCAAGAGTGGTACGAGAACGTTTGGGAGACATCGACATCGTGCTGTCCAGCAACGGCAGTGGCCCCGTGCTCTACTTCGTTTGCCGACCGGGCAGTCATCCTGAGGAGATCCGACTTCAATTCCACGGACAGGACAGCCTGAAATTCGTGGAGGGTGAAATGCGGATCTACAAGGAGGAGCAGTGGATACGCTTAGAGGAAGCCACCGCGTACCAAGTTGATGACCAGAACGAGGTGTCCGGTATCCTCAACTGGACCGCCGAGTGGGCTCCCAACAGCGGCGGTGGCATTGCCGGCCTCACCTTCGATGAATACGACCCGGAGCAGATGGTTGTTTTCAAGGTAGGGTATCCTCAAATGCCGCCACCTCCGCCAGGTGGTGCCTTCTGGAGCACTTACATGGGCGGGACCGGGGGCAACGACTTCGTTACCGGGATGCACACGGATGATCACGGCAACCTGTTCGCCTGCGGCCATTAGCCCGGCTTCGATTTCCCGAACACGGTTGACATCGTGGAGGATGCCCTACCCAGCCTGCGTGGGTTCCTGATCAAGTTCGATGATGAGCACGCACCTGTGTGGCGGGTCTATCTCGGCCCGTCAGCCCGTTGCTTGGCCGTGGACGAGGTGAACCGGCTGGTCTATGTGGCGGGTAGTGGCGGCGGCGAAGTCTATCTCCAAGACCGGAACACCAGCGATCCGAACGACTACTACAACGAGGTCGAGACGGACCCAAGCTGGATCGCGTGCATGTCTTACCCCGAGCAAGGTGCTGAGAACTTGTCCTTGGTATGGGCCTCGCGCTTCAGCGCATTGGTGATCACGGCGATGGCTGTGCAGGACAACGGCGATCTCTGGATGACCGGTCGAGCGGGACCGGGTCTGGAGCAGGTGGAGCCCGTGGTGGGCAATCCATGGATGCAGGATGTGAACTATGATGG
>JAGODO010000084.1 GCA_017998165.1 Flavobacteriales bacterium
GCGATCAGATCGCAACGCGCGTAGAGGGGCAGCAGATGGTCCTTCAACCGTTCCACACGGGCGTCATGCGCACTGCTCAACAAAGGCCTTACGTCACCGAACAGGTCTTGCTCGGCAAGGGCCAACTCCTCGCCGGTCAACTCCTGCGCATTGATCATCTCCACGCGGTCGAAGCCGGGACAGTGGACCCCCGTTCCACGGAACCACTCGACGACCGAGCCGGTTTTCGGGTCGATGACGACCGTCGGTCTTCCAATGCTGCGTGCGTGATCCACAACCTCCGCCGTGCCACCCGTAGCGCCCGGTTCTCCGTTCCAGATGGCGATGAGCAGGTCGCACTTCTCGACCACGTAACGGCCCACTGCCGGAAAGGCCACATCTGGATCGGCGCTTGCCCCAGGCACGTGTTCGGCACTGGCATAGCGTCCCAGTCGTCGTTGGAAGTCCTCTACCAGATCCGGCGAACCGAACGTAGCCTCGTAGTCAGCCTGTGGCATGGGCAGCACGGGGATGATGATCGCGCCCTCCAATGGTTCAATGGCGTCGGCCACGATGCGGTCGGCACCTTCCGCGAGCGGGGTCAGAAGCGTGTAGACGAGAGGCGTGCGGCCCCGCCGGAATGAACGCGCGGAAGGCGATGCGAAGAGATCGACGATGGTCGGTGCCTGGGTCGCGGCCTCACGTGCGGCGCTTACGTCAAGTGCCTGCCGCACGCCGTCGATGATCACCTGTGCGTGCGGAGCCAGCTCCTTGCGGTGACCGGTCACGCTGACCTTGATGCGGTATGGGATCGCGGCCTTGTTGTGCACGGCCCTGAAACTATCCGGTTCAGGGATAGGTAGCGCGGGCAGCGTGGACATCATACCGGCCAAGTGCCGGTGTCCTTTCAGCTCAACCCACTGATCACCCCGTTCGCATCGATATCCATCCCCTCCGCTGCGGGCACTTCCGGGAGCCCCGGCATCCGCATCATCTTTCCGAGTATGGGGATCACGAAGCCGGCGCCGGCGGCCACCTGGATCTCGTTCACGGTGATCTCGAAGTTCTCCGGTGCGGCGCGCAGGGCCACGTCGTCGCTGAAGCTGTACTGGGTCTTGGCCATGCACACGGGAAGGCCGGCGAGGCCGAGGTTCTCGATGCGCTTCAGGTCGGTGAGGGCCTGGCTGCTGTAGGCCACGCTACGCGCGCGGTAGATCTCGCGGGCGATCGTTTCGATCTTGCCCTTCACGCTCATCTCCAGGCCGTACAGCGGGTGGAAGTCGCTCTTGCCGCTTTCCACGACACGGAGCACGGCGCTCGCGAGGTCCGTCATGCCATCGCCGCCTTTGGCGAAGCCTTGCGCGAGCACGGCCTCCGCTCCTTTCTCCGCGCAATACTGTTTCACGAGCTCGATCTCTTCGAGTGTGTCCGTCGGGAAATTATTGATCGCCACCACGGCCTTCACGCCGAACTTGGCGATGTTCTCGATGTGGCGGCCCAGGTTCGCGAGACCGGTCTTCACCTTCGCGGGGTCGGCGTTGTTCACCTCCTTGATATCGGCGCCGCCATGATAGCGCAGCGCGCGGATGGTGGCCACGATCACCGCCGCGCTCGGTTTCAATCCGGCCGCACGGCACTTGATGTCGAAGAACTTCTCCGCACCGAGGTCCGCTCCAAAGCCGGCCTCCGTCACCACATAGTCGCCGAGGGTGAGGCCCATGCGCGTGGCGAGCACGCTGTTCACGCCTTGTGCGATGTTGGCGAACGGGCCGCCGTGCAGGATGGCCGGATTGCCTTCCAGCGTTTGCACGAGGTTCGGCATGATGGCCTGTTTCAGCAGCAGCGCCATGGCACCTTGCGCGTTCAGGTCGCGGGCGTAGATCGCTTTGCGGTCGTGCGTGTAGCCGATGAAGATGTTGGCGAATCGCTTCTTCAGGTCCTCGATGCCGCTGGCCAGGCAGAGTATGGCCATCACCTCGCTGGCGGGCGTGATGTCGAAGCCGTCCTCGCGCGGAACACCGTTGCCCGTGCCACCGAGACCGATGACGATGTCGCGCAGGGAGCGGTCGTTCATGTCCATCACGCGCTTCCAGCTGATGGTGCGCGGGTCCAGGCCCAGGTTGCGCTTCTTGCTCTGCAGGTTGTTGTCGATGAGGGCGGCGAGCAGGTTGTTCGCCTTCTCGATGGCGCCGAAGTCACCGGTGAAATGCAGGTTGATGTCCTCCATCGGCACCACCTGCGCATAGCCGCCACCTGCCGCGCCGCCCTTCATGCCGAAGACGGGACCGAGCGAAGGTTCGCGCAGCACGACGACGCTCTTCTTTCCGAGCTTGTTCAGGCCTTCGTTCAGGCCGATGCTCGTGGTGGTCTTGCCCTCACCGGCCGGGGTGGGGCTGAGCGCGGTGACCAGGATGAGCTTGCTGATGCCCGCCTTGTGGTCGTCGATGAGGTCCAGCGGCAACTTCGCCTTGTAGCGCCCATACAATTCCAAGCGGTCCGCATCGATGCCGAGCTTGGCCCCGATGGTGGAAATGGGTTGCATGTGCGCCTTCTGCGCGATCTCGAGGTCGGAGGGGAATGCCATGGGAAAAGATGAGGTCGGTGAAGATGCGGAATTCCGGTTGTCGGTTGTCTTTGGCAGGAGCACCAATGGTGGTCCGTTGTCAGTTGTCGGTTGTCGGGCTGCCGATGGCACCCTTCCAGGTGGCCCTGTCAACCGCTCCGGACAACAGACAACCGACAACAGACTACCGACAACGGTCAACAGCACCCCTACCTCACCACCACCCGTTCCAAGCGGGACACATCGCCGGAGGAAAGCCGCACGAAGTAGGTGCCGGCAGCGATGCGCGCGCCGGCGCGCACATCCCATGTGAACAGCGAATTGCCCGCCGGCCGCGTTCCGAGCTTCCGCCGGAACACCGCACGCCCGTTCAGGTCATACACCAGTGCATCAACCTCCCCTGCGTTGGGCAGGTAATAGGTGATGTTCACGAGATCGGTCGTAGGGTTGGGCCAAGCGTGTGATGTGCTCAATGCGCCCGCCTCGCTGATGCCGATGGGTGCGGCGGGCAGGTGTGCCGTGAAGACGCCGCTACCGTGCGTGCCCACCGCGACCAGTCCATCGCTTCCGCGCGCGGCCATCATGTTGATGGGCACGTTGCCGATGAGGTCGGCACCTTCCTGCTCCCACACCGTGTTGTCGCCATCGAGCAGGGCCGTGCTGTACAGGCCCGTGCTGGTGCCGATGAAGTAGCGGTTGTTCGCACCGTCGTAGGTCGGGTAGATCGTGGCCCAGAACACGGCCGGCCCGTTGCCGCTGCCGTCCGCGTTCTCCTCGATGTTGCCGCTGACGCTGGTCCAGGTGGCGCCACTGTCCGTGGTGAGGAATACGCTGCGCACACCGTAGTTGCTGAACGTGACGAGCCATTCAGAGGCGTCGTAGTCGTTCGGCGCCACGCAACTGATATACGATCCGTTGGGCCACTCGTCCGAATCAAGCAAGGTGCGCACGGGTGTGCCTTGCAGGCTGTCCACACGGTACACGCGGCCATTGGTGGTACCGTACCAGAGGGCATCGGGCTGGGCCAGACTGATATCCAACGCCGTGAGCCGCGGCGAGGACGACACCGCCGCGATGAGTTCCCAGTTCGTCTCTTCGGTGTTGTAGTAATCGTTCGTGAAGGGGATGCCCGCCAGGTCCGTGTTGCGGTAGAGCTTGGTTCCCGCGCACCAATAGACCTGGTTGCTGCTCACGGGGTCCAGCACGAACTGATTGATGAAGTTGTAGCTACCGGTCACTTCGGGGTCGATGCGCTCGAACTGGCCCACCACGCCCGCGTCGTCCACTTCGGCTTTGAAGAGCTTGCCCAGTTGGGTGCTCGCCAGCATGAACGGCCGACCTTCCGGAATGGCGCAGTAAGCACCATCACCACCGCCCACCGTGGCCCAGGGCTGATCCGGGTCGGCACTCGTACACAGGTAGGTGCCGTTGTCCTGCATACCACCGATGATGAACGGAGAGGTCGCGGCGCCTTCCTCGATGGCCACGGTATAGAACTGCGACGTGTAGTACCGGTCGTTGAGCACGGTCCACTGGATACTATCGGCCATGGGGTCGGTGGTCACATGCACGCCGCCATCGTTGGTGCTGTAAAGGCGGGCGGGATCGTTGTTGGCGAATTCGAGCCAGTGCTGGTCCGGGTGGTGGTTGGGCCATACGTAGTTCTTCGGGTCGGCCGTATCGCACTGGTAACCGCCCACCCAACGGTAGCTCTCCGGTGTGCTCCAACCATCGGTGCTGCGGTACACGCTGGTGCCTCCGATGAACACGGTATTGCTGTCCGTCGGGTGTACGGCGATGCACATGTCATAGCTCGTCTGTGAATTGATGTAGCCGAAGTCGAAATCGAAATAGCCCGTGCAGCTGCCATTGGGCAGGTTCGCGGTGCGGTTGCTCCACACGCCACCGGTTCCGGTGCCGTCCCCGCTCACGTAGGTGTAGCGCAGCAGGCTGTGGCCGTGGACGCCGACCCCGGGCGTCTCGGCGAAGAACCACACGCGGTCCTCGTCCTGCGGGTCGATGGCGATCACGCTGCGCGCGGCGCCGGAGGGGTACACGCTGCCGATGTTCGTCCAGTTCAACCCATCGGTGCTGCGGTACACCCCGCGCCAGGGCGCGGTGCGGCCGATGGCCGCATAGTACACGCCCGTGGGGCTCACGCGCACTTCGGTGTACAGGCTGGTCGCTGTGCTGGTGGTATCGATCCCCAGTACCGTTCGCCAGGTAAGGCCACCATCATTGCTGCGCACGAGTCCGTCGAAGATGGCCGCCACCACGATGTCGCTGTCCTGGCGAACGGGATCCACCACGATGCTGTTCACATGCTTGAACGCGCCCTTGCGCTCGAACACCGGCGCATCGCCGCTCAGTGTGCTGGGCAGGATCGTCCAGCTCTGGCCGCCGTCCGTGCTCTTGAAAATGCCATCCCCCGGCAGCAGCGCCTCGAAGCTGGTTCCGCTCACCACGCCATAGTTCTCGCCCGTACCACAGTACCAGGTCTGCTCATGCCCGGCGCGTATGTCCTGCGCCAGGCAACTCGTGTTCTGGATATCCATCGGCGTGGAGGTCTTCGTCCACGAAGCGCCCGCATCCGTGCTGCGGAAGATGCCGCCCGTGGCCGAACCGGCGACGAGGACATCGGAGTTGGTGATGTCCACGCGGAACGCGCGCGTGCGCCCGCCCCTGTTCCGCGGGCCGTGCTGCGTCCAATTCAGGCTCTTGGCGGCGGCACGGCGCGGGAGGTGACGCGCGAAGGCGAGCTCCTTCGATCGGATGTCCTCCGGTATCTGACCGGTCGCGGGGTCGTGCAGGCGCTCTTCGTTCCACGCACGCAGCGCATCAGGGTCCTCTACACTGCCTGCGCTCATCGGTCCGCCGAGATCCGGTGGGTGCTGCTCAGGCAGCTGTCGGAGCGCTCCGAACAGGGCAACGAGGAAAAGACCGACAATGAGAAAAGGCTGTTTCATCAGTTGGGTACAAGGAGGTCGAAGGTAGAAAGTCGCGCACGGAGCCCGGGACCTTTGTTCAACGCCCCTTTTGCGGGTCCTGGGCGGACCTGGGGATCGGCCGTGTTCAGGCAGCGCCAACGGGATAAGGGATGCACACGGTGAACGTGCTGCCGGTGCCGCGTTCGCTCCGCACGGTCACGCTGCCCCCCTGCCTTTGCGCGAGCCGCCGGCTGATCGTGAGCCCCAGGCCCGTGCCGCCGTATTTGCGGGTGGTGTCGCTGTAGGCCTGCGTGAACTCCTCGAAGATCCCCTCATGCCGATCCTCCGGAATGCCGATGCCGGTATCGATGACATCGATGATCAATTGGCAGCTGTCACGTCGACCCAATGGGTCGACGGTACAGCTGGCTCGGATCGTGACCGATCCCTGTTCCGTGAATTTGATCGCATTGCCGCCGAGGTTCATCACGATCTGGTTCAAACGTGTGGGGTCGCCGATCAATCGGTGGGGCACATCCGGCGCAAAGTCGAGCACCAACGCGAGGCCTTTCTCCTCGGCTTTGAACTGCAGGACATCACGCACGTTGCCGAGTACCGCACGCGGCTCGAAGGGCACGGATTCGAAGTCGATGCGGTCCGCGTCGATCTTGCTCAGGTCGAGGATGTCGTTGATGATCACCAGCAGGTTCTCGCTGCTCTGGGCGATGGCGTTGAGGAACTTGTCCTGCTCGGGCGGATGCGGTCGGTTCTTCAGGATGTCGCTCATGCCCATGATGGCGTTCATCGGCGTACGGATCTCGTGGCTCATGTTGGCCAGGAATTGCTCCTTCGCCTTCTCGCTGAACTCGGCACGCTTGCGCTGTTCATCGGCCTCGTCCTTCTTCTGCAGGAGTTCGACCGTACGCTCCGCCACGGTGCGTTCCAGCTTCTGCTTCTGGTCGTGCAGCGCTGCGGTGCGGCGTCGGATGATCAAGGTGATGGCCCCGACGACGGTGATCGCGTAGAGACAGAAGGCCCACCACGTGCGGTGCATCGGCGGCAACACCGAGAAGCAGTACCGGGACTCATCGCTCCACACGCCGTTCGGCCCTTTCGCGCGTACCTTGAAGGTGTAGTTCCCTTCATGGATGTTCCCGAAGGAGGCCGTGTTCTCCCGTGAAGGCTTGCTCCAGTCATCATCGTATCCTTCAAGCATCCATTGGTACACCACCGCCTCGGGCCGCGCCGTCTCGATGCCGACGAAGGCGAAGCCCACGCGGTTGTTGCGGTGATCGATGACCAGGTTCTCCGGAAGGGGAAAGTGCGACCCGATGCCGGAAAACGAAACACCGGCGTACCGTTCGCGCATCCGTGTACGCTCCTCCGGGGTACGCGTACCGCCGAGCACCATGGACTCCTGTTGCGCGACCGTGATGCTGTCGGCGGTCCTGTCCAGGGTGTACCAGCAGGTGGACTCATTGTTCAGCGACACGCTGAGCAGCCGCACGTTGATGGGAACGGTGTCGGTATTCAACGCCTTCCGATCGAACCGCACGAGGCCGGTCTTGTCGCTGCCGGTGGCGATCCAGATCACGCCGTGGTTGTCCTCGAAGAGCGCGTTCTCGGCCGTCTGCACATCCTTCACGGGGAAACCGGTGGATGTGTTGTAGACCTCGATCACGGGATCATAGCGCGCGACGGTATCATTCGGCTCGCCGACCATCTCCCCGCACGAGCGCGTTCCACCGCGCGCGTCCTTCCAACCGGTGATGATGGCCATTCCATCGAGCGTCCCGATGAGGATGTCATCCGCAGGTCTTGGCGTCCGGTCCGCGATGCCGTCGGATTCCTTCGCCACGGCGACCGACGTTACGTTGTCGTGCGGCAACCCGTCCTTGGTGGTGTACACGAGGAAGCTCTGCCCGTCAAAGCGGCATAGGCCGGAGAGCGTGGTGATCCACAACGTTCCGCCCACGTCCTCGGTGATGCTCCACACCACGTTGTTCGGAAGGCCGTTCGCCGTCGTCCACGTCGTGATGGAGGCACTGTCGATACGGGACAAGCCGCCGCCATCGGAGCCCACCCAGATGGCCCCGTCGCGGCCCTCAACGACGCACAATACCAGATCGCTGCCGAGCCCTTGCGCTGTGGTGAATGTGGTCCTAAGTCGGTTCGTGTACAATTCAGCCCCGCGGCGGCCTCCAGCCCAAAGGCGGCCGCGTCGGTCATGCATCGTCCAGAAAATGTCCGACCAGGTGCGGTCGTCAGGCGCTGCGGTCACGTGATAGTCCCGGCCATCGAACCAACTGATGCCGTGCTTGGCGGTCTCGGCCATGTTGCGCCCGAAGCCCATGCGGCCTTGCGGGTCGATGCTAACGGAATAGGTCCAGCCGTGATCGCCGAAACCTTCGGTCTGGTGGTGGAAACGCATGCCATCAAACCGCGCGATGCCCTCCGCCGTGCCCACCCACAAGGTCCCTTGCGGATCCTCGGCCATGCTGATGGGTTTTATGCTCCGGTAGTACTTGAAGGCGTCACCGCGGTGATGTGCGATGCCCGCTCCGCGCGTACCGAACCAGATATCCCCGCGCTGGTCGCGCACCGCACACATCAGTTCGTTCATACCCAAGCCCTGCGCAGCGGTGACGCGTGAAACCGGGATACCGGCACCGTCCCGCTTGAAGCGGATCGCCCCATGGGCGGAAGTCACCGCCCAGAACCCGTGATCGCCATCACCGATCAGCTGGTTGATGGATACCTGTTCCTTGGGAATCAGCGGGAACGCCGTCACATGGACCCCGCTGCCATCGTATGCGCATCGCGTAACACCTCCACGTCGGCCGAGCCAGATCGACCCGTCCGCCTCCGCCACCATGGACAGCACGTCCCCCAGCGAGTCGCCTTCCGCGGTGACGCGCTCGAACGACCGACCGTTGTAGCGGGCCAGACCGGTGAAGGTGGCCACCCACAGGGCGCCATCGTTGGCGATGGCCATGTCGCGCACGATGTCCTTGCCTTGCGGATGGATGACGGGGAGCACATCGAATTCCCCGTCGTGGTGATGGAACACGCCGTGTCCACGCGAGCCATACCACATGTCGCGGTTCCGGCCTTGGAGCACACACATGATGCCCTTGTCCAGCCCGGTGGCGCCGGCGATATCGAACGTTGTGAAGCGATGGCCATCGTAGCGGCACAATCCCCCGGTGCTGGTACCGATCCAGAGGTTGCCCTCGCGATCACCGCCGATCGACATGATCACATTGTCCGGCAGGCCGTGCGCCATGGTGAAATTGATGAAGGCGTGTCCGTCATAGCGCGCGAGGCCCCCACCGTTGGTACCGAACCACAGCATACCATCACCGTCCATGTACGCGCACATGATGTCGTCCATCGGCAGACCATCGTCGGTGGTGTAGCTGCGCATGTGCGCCAACGCATCGCCGGTCCCTTCACCGACGGGGAGGAACGGACCCGCTTTCACCACCCTTTCCGGCGCGAGGGGAACGACCTCGGGCGTATTGGTGGCATCGATCCGGGTGACCCGGCCTTTAGCACTAATGATCGGCCGGGACTGCGGCACGGAAGGTGTGCGTTGCTCCGGTGAACAGGCTGCAAGCGCCAGTGCGCATGAGAAGGTGATGAACGCCGGTCGCACCATCACGCTCCCTGTGCGCCGTTGACCACTTTTCCGATGGCGCCCATCAGCTCCTCCCGCTTGTAGGGCTTGGGCACGAAGGCGTTCATGCCGGCCTCGGCGCATCGGTCCATTTCCGCCTTCATGACGTTGGCGCTCATGGCGATGATGGGCACGCCCGACCGGTCGCCCGGCAATGCGCGGATAGCGCGTGTGGCGTCGTAGCCGTTCATCTCGGGCATCTGGATATCCATGAGCACCAGATCGAAGCGTCCGTTGCGCACGGCCTCCACCGCCTCGGCACCGTTCACCGCATGGGTCACCTGCGTGCCGGGCGCCCAGTTCTCCAATTGGCCGATGGCCACCAGGGCGTTGAACTCGTTATCCTCGGCGAGCAGTATCCGCAGCGTGCGCGATGGCCGCAGCGCGACATCGGTCGTGGGCCGTTCTTCCGGAAGGGCGTATCCGACGGCATCCGTTCGCACGGGTTCCGGCTTCATCGGTTCGGCGTCCACGATGGCCCGGATGGACCTCGCTCGCACATAGTACATCTCCAGCTCGCCCTTGCCCTTGGCGCTCACCTTGCCGCGCGGTGTGAACAGCAGGTCGGCCTCGTCCTTCACCAGCGCGTAGGTGGCCCCGCTGATGTTCACTTCGCCGGGGTCGCCGGTGCTTTCCATGCGACTGGCCACGTTCACGGTATCGCCCCAGATGTCGTAGGCGAACTTGCGACGGCCCACGATGCCGGCGACGACCGGTCCGGTATGTATGCCGAGGCGCATCTCGAAGGTGGGCTTGCTTTGGGCCCTGCGCTCGGCCTGCCGCTCGCGCATGATCTGCTGCATCTCCAGGCCCGCGAGCACCACGGCCACCGGCATGCCCCCGCTGGGGTCCGGCACGCCGCCCGCGGCCATGTACGCATCACCGATGGTCTTGATCTTCTCCACACCGTACTTCTCCATGATGCGGTCGAAGGCGTTGAAGCAGACGTTCAACTCCTCGACCAGTTCCGTGGCCGTCAGCTGTTCGCTCACGCGGGTGAACTCCTTGAAGTCGCTGAAGAGCACGGTGACCTGGTCGAAGTGCCGTGCCTCAGCGTGTCCACGCAGCTTCAACTCGGTCGCGACATTCACCGGCAGGATGTTCTTCAGCAGTTCCTCGCTGCGGTCCTTCTCGCGGCTCAGTTCATGGGTGCGCTCCTTCACCATCCGTTCCAACTGCAGCTTCTGCCTGCGGAGGGACCGGACGTAGAGCCATGAACCGCCGATCACCACCAGCCCGCACAACCCGTAGAACCACCACGTGCGCCACCAGGGCGGCAGCACGGTGAGCGTGAACGTCGTGCCTTCCTCGTCCCAGATGCCATCGCGGTTGCTGGCGCGCACGCTGAAGGCGTACGTCCCGGGATCCAGGTTGGTGTAGATGGCGCTGTTGTCCCTCCCCGCATCGATCCAATCGGGATCGAAGCCGCTCAGCTTGTAGCGGTACTGATGGAGCTCCGGCGCGCTGAACTCCATGGCGGCGAACGTGAAGGTGACCATGCTCGCGTCGTAGGGGATCGTCATGCCCTCGCTCAGGTGCGCGGGCCGTTCGAGCGGCGACCCCTCCATGCCGAAGGTCACCGGCTTGTTCATCAGCTTGATGCCGGTGATGCGCACGGTGAGCGGTGCGGGATCCTCCGCGAGTTCACGCGGATCGAACCAGTTGAAGCCGCTGACGCCACCGAACCAGAGCCGGCCCTTCGTGTCCTTGCAATAGGCGTAGCGGTTGAACTCGTCGCTCTGCAGGCCGTCCCCCGCGTTGAAATTGCGAAAGGTCCCCGTACGCGGATCGAAGCGCGCGATGCCCTTGTTCGTGCTCATCCACAGGCACCCGAGGTCATCGCTCAGCACACCGTACACCACGTCGTTGGGCAGGCCTTCGTGCGTGGTGAAGCGCGTGAACTTCCCGGTGCGCGCATCGAAACGGTCCACGCCCCCACCATTGGTGCCGATCCATAACACGTTCAGGGGATCGACCGGATCGGGACAGACCGAGAAGACCGTAGGGGTGGAGAGCGTGCCGGGGTCCTTGGGGTCGTGCTCGTATTTCTTCCAGGTCTTCGTGACGGGATCCAGGCGCAGCAGGCCTTTTACCGTGCCGACCCAGACCACACCGTCCTTGCCTTGGTGGATAGCGGTGGTGAAGGGATAGGGATTGTTCACCACGGGCACCGGCCACGGATGCGCCACGCACGCCTTGGTGCGCGTATCGATGCGCCAGAGGCCCTGGTTGCCACCGCACCACAACGCGCCATCGATGCCGATGTGCAGGGGGAAGAGGAAGCCGTCGTCCGGCTCGCCGGGCACACGCTCGGCCCTCACCAGTTCGAACGTGCCCGCCACCGGATCATAGCGGCCGAGGATACCGTAGGTCAGGAAGGACCAGTACGCACCGTCGCGGTCCTGCACGGTCATATCGGCGTATTGCGTCATCAGCTTCGCACCGATCGCCGGCCACATCTCGTTCACCGCACGGATCCGAGTGCTGTAGCGGCGAAGAACAGGATCGAAAATGGTGAGGTAGCTGTCGTAGTGTGACACCAGCACCCGGTCGTCATTCGTCATGGCCAGCGCCCGCACGCTGCCGCTCGCTTGGTTGTTGAAGCGCTCGATGCGCGGGTCGTACTTCAACAGGCCGTAACCCGTGGTGCCCAACCACAAGGTGCCCGTGCGGTCGAAGGAGGTCCACTTCAGCGTACTGATCAGCGGACGCAGGTCAGGGTCTGATGTGCGGATCGAGGTGAGTTGGCGACGGAATGGATCGAAGCGGTAGAGGCCCTGGAAGGTCGAGAGCCACATCAGGCCCTTCCTGTCGATCACGGGGTTCAGCGCCTGCAACCAGTTCAGGCTTTTCTCGTCCCGGATGAGGTAGTCGAAACGGCCGGTGCGCGGGTCCACTTCCACGATGCCGTTCTCATAGATGCCGTACAGCTTGTCCCGCAAGGTGTCCTCCACCACCGTGAGCGCGCCGAACTGCTCCTTGGCGTTGGTGGAGGTGATCGTGCCGATGGTGTCCACCACGTCCGGTGCATCGTGCTTCGGTGTGATGCGGAAGGTGACCTCGTTGAAGTTGCCCCAGAGCGTACCGTCGCGCGTGCGGCCGATGGTGGCATAACCATCGCCGAACCAGGTGGTGGTGAACGCGGGCAACGCGTAGCCGGAGAACGGTATGGCGAACGTGAGCTTCACCAGGGTCCATGTCGTGCTCACCCACAGGTCGCCGTTGTCGTCCAAAATGATGTGTACCACACTGCCCCAATCACCGTTCGGGCCAAGTATGGGCACGTGGATGAAGCGCTCGGTACGCTCATCGAAGAGATCGAGCCCGGTGGCGGTACCCACCCAAAGCCTTCCCAAGCGGTCGCAGTGCAGCCCGGTAACGGTGCTCTCGCGCACGCTGGTGCTGTCGGCCGCATCGTGGCGGAACACGGTGAAGGTGTAGCCGTCGTAGCGGTTCAATCCGTCCTTGGTACCGAACCACATGAAGCCCTGGTGGTCCTGTGCGATGGTGCTGACCATGCCCTGCGAGAGTCCCTCGTTGATGGTGATCTTCGAGAAGGCGAGGTCCAGCGTGTCGATGGAGAGCGGGACCTGGGCTTGGGCCAAGCCTGCCAGTAGCAGCGCGAGCGGGCATGTGATGGACCGTGAAAGGCAGCGCATCGCCGCAAGATCGCACCAGAACGGTATCCGTGGAGAATACGCCCGCTCAGGGCGCCATGACCGGTCATGGATCCACTGTGCCGTGGCGAAAGAAGGGCGTGCAGGCCATGCGGGCCGAAAGCGCCCGGCATCGACATCGGTGCCAACCTTTGCACGCATTGAACGTCTTGGAAACAACCCACCCGCATGAGCTCGTACCGATTCCGGGCCTTCCCGCT
>JAGODO010000363.1 GCA_017998165.1 Flavobacteriales bacterium
GGACACGACCTCCATCGTGGAGGAACATCCCGTGGAACAGGAATCCGCAGCAGTGCCCCAGGCGATCAGTCCGGAGCCGATCGTATCCGGACAGGTGCGGGCTGACCTGGCGCCCCGGGTTACGCCCACGGCTCCGGCCCCGGTGCCCGTCGTTGACCTCGCCGAAGAGAGGATATCATCGCCTCCGCCCACGCCATCCTTCGCGAAAGCGGCTGAGGGGATCATCGAGCAGCGTTACCGCGAGGGACATGCATTCGTCATCGAACGGGCCGTGACCATCGATGGACGCTTGGTGAAGTACAAACGCGTGTATCACCCGCACGGCCAAACGTTCTATTTCGAGGATGGGTTCTCAGTGGATGAGCGGGTGTGGAAAGCCCGCTTCCCGGGCCGATAGCCGCTCAGTTCTCGACCAGTTTCACCGGCATGTCGAGCAGGCCCTTGTAGTCCTGTCCCGCCTCCTGCATGTCCAGGTCGCCCTCGTCGTAGCACCATTCCATGGACACCTTGCCCGCGCCGCTGGCATGGGTCTCATCCAACACCTTCAGGAGGTCCAGCACGTATTTGGCGCTGCTGCTGTTGAAGTAGGTCAGCGTAAGCCTAACCAGCGTGTTGCGCGCGGGTTGCCGTGCATAGGCTTCCACCTTCTCCAAGAGCGGTCGGTAGAACCTGTCCGCGTTCTCATGGATGCTGCACCCGCTGATCTCCAAAAGCCCTTCCGAGGGCAGGAAACGCACGGAAGGTGTTTTGTCCGTCGCGGTCAGGGTGTAAGGTTCCATCCGGTTATCGCCCATCCCCGGACCCAAGACTCCGGGGCGTGGGCAAGATAGCCATCGACTTATGCGCCGATCGGTCGCTCCGGCTTGCATCTGCGCAAGGAGGTGTTAATTTCAAGCCGGAACGGAACCACCCCATACCCAACGCCTGCGCCGGGCTTCGGCGCCTACAGCATGACCATCAAGAACATCCTCGTCCCGTACGACTTCTCGGATTGTGCGACCGATGCGTTGCGCGTGGCCGCCAAGATCGCCAAGCTCACCGGGGCATGCATCGATATCGTGCATGTGTACGAGCAGCTCACCGATTTCCATCCTGGTAACCAGAAGATACGGGAAGACATCGAGGAACGTCTCGAGCGGCTGCCCGGACTGCCATTCCTCGGCGGCCTGGAGCTGAAGAAATTCATGCTGCGGCAACTCGCCATCACCGAGATGTTCAAGAACGAACGCCTCGCCAAGATGGATCTGGTGGTGATGGGCAGCCATGGTGCCCGTGGTTTCCGCGGCGTGGTCGGCAGCAACACCCAGAAGGTGGTGCGCATCGCCCCCATGCCCGTACTTGTCATCAAGCACCACATCGACGACTTCACCGTGAAGGACATGGTCTTCGCCAGCAACTTCACCGACACCGACATCTCCAAGTTCGATGCGTTCCTTCCCGTCCTGGAGATCTTCGATCCGAAGGTCCATCTGGTGAAGATCAACACACCGAAGACCTTCGAGCGCAGTGAGGACACCTACAAGGCCATCGACCGTTTCCTCCAGCGGCATGAACTGCGCAAGTTCACCACCACCATCTACAATGACCTGAGCGTGGAAGAGGGCATCCTCAGCTTCGCCAAAGGCATCGACGCTGATATGATCGCCATGGCCACCCATGGCCGCACGGGTTTCTTCCATGTGGTGAACGGGAGCCTTACGGAGGACATCGTGAACCACACGACTTTTCCAGTGTTGAGTGTGAAACTTTGACCCGCACAGAGGAACAAGCTGTGCGCGCCCCGTTAATTTAGCCCCTACCAAGGACCATCTCATGAAGTTCCTGCACCTGAAGTTCCCCGCCAAGAAGAAGGAGATCGTGGAAGTGGAACTGAGCAAGCCCGCCCGGGTGAAGTTCATGACAGCCTCCGAATTCAAGCGCTACTCCGGTGCGCGCACCCACACCTATTTCGGCGGGACGTTCAACAAGGGCACAGTGCGATTCGTGCTGCCGTTCGACAGCGTATGGACCGTCGTGGTGGAGAAGGGGCCCAAGAACGCTCCGGTGGATGTCAAGGCCGCGTGCAAGTTGTTGCCTCCCGATCGGGACGCATTGAGTTCCGTCGCCGTGGACGCCCCCAACCACGTTCTGGCCGCCCTTGACGAGGGTGAGGCCGAAGCCCTGAGTGCCGGAAGCCGCAGCGAGGGGTGAGCCAATAACGCGCACGAATGCCCGTTCATCGATAACGCCATGATCCGCGCGAACGACGAACGGCTGCGCCAGCTCCTCTTGGGGCAGCAGCAGGTGCTGCAGGAAGTGCAGGACGTGCTCGATGCCGAGCAGAAGAAGGACGATATCCTCAGCGCCGTCGTCCTCAGTTCGAAGGGGGATCACATCAATCACATCCAGCGCCTCGATCCGGACCGCGTCTTCAGCGAGGATTCCATCCGGCAGTTGTGCGTTACCTACAGGTTGAGGTTCCTGGACGCCGGAAGGTTCAAGGGTCCGTTGCCGCCCCGTGCCCTTTACGAGCTTCGTCGGTTGGAACTGCGCTCAGCCGTACCGCTCCGCGGATTCAAGGTGATGGCACCGGCAAGCCGCTTCAGGCTGTGCGACGGCGATGCGGATCCATTCCTGTTCGTTCCGGTCGGCCCGAAACACTATTACCTCGTACATCGCTGGGGCAGTCCTTTGTCGCCGCTCCGGGCTATCAGCGCCTGGCCGTGGCGCGGCGCTTCTGAACTCGCTGTTTCGGTGTTCTGCCTGGCCGTGGTGGCCGCGTGCCTGTTGCCCAACACGATGATCGGTGCCGATGCCGCACAGGAATGGTGGGGGGCGCACCGGTTGCTCGCGCTGCTCTGGACGACGATGGTGTTCGCCAGCTTCATCGTCTTCGTTTGGTTCGCCTTCTTCGGCAAGTTCAGCCGACAGGCTTGGAACGATCACCGCTTCAACTAACGGACGTCCGATATCGCTCAATGAGCGCGTGGCCTGGATGGGACGCTGTCAAGTGTGCGTCGGTTCCGGGTTGCGCGGCCATGAGGCTGCGATCAGCCAAGCATCAGGTATGTTCCCTGGTGTCGTGGGCCCAGTCGCCCGCGCCCTCAGCGCCTGTCGTGGCGTTCCAAGGCGATCAGTACGGCCTGCATCTCCTGCTGGTCCAATCGGCAGACACAATGGGTGCGGAACCAGCGCTTCAGCTCGGCCCGCTCTTCAGGGACCAGCCGCCTGAATGCCTTGCGCAGTTCCTTGCGGAATACGGTGCGGTCGGCAAAGCTGATCTTCTCCAATAGCTCTTTGTAGTAGTCGAGCGTAGTCTTCGATGCCATGATCGGATCCAACAACGGCTTCACGTTCGTCGTTGGGCCGGTTGTTACGGGGCGCTGAAGTGGAATGTTCGGGAGGTCTGTTCGCGGCCGATGGAACGAACAGCGAAGCTGTCCCGACCCCAGCGGTTCTCTTCCCGTTCCGGACCGCCGCGCCAAGGTTCAACCCATGCCGGAAGACAGCGACAGGCCC
>JAGODO010000085.1 GCA_017998165.1 Flavobacteriales bacterium
GTACCGCACCCACCGCGTTGTTGGCCAGCGCGCTGGTGACGCAGGGCATGCGCATGGCCATGGCCTCCAGCAGCTTGTTCTGGAGGCCCGTACCGATCTGCATCGGCGCCGCGAAAACGGTCGCGGCCGCGTAGGACTCCCGGATATCGGGTACACGTCCGCTCACGGTGATCAAGGGGTCGGCCCTGGCCAGTTCACGCACCCTCGGCGTGGGATCCACCCCGCTGATCAGCAAGGTGGTCCGCGGGCGTTCCTTGCGCACCAGGGGCAGTACCTTGTGTACCAGATAGAGCACGCTGTCGATGTTCGGAGGGTAGTTCATATTCCCCGTGAAGAGCAGGTCGTGCGTCTTCGGCGCCGCGCGTGGGCTGAAGAACTCCGTGTCCACGCCGTTGGGGATCACATGCACCTGGTCGCGTTGCGGGTGGTAGAGCAGGTCGCGGTCCTGTGCGCTGATGATCACATGGCGGTCGAACAGATCGAGCATCAGGTTCTCGTAGGCGATCAGCCTCCGCGTTTCCGCCCGCAGCAGCGGCCGGCTCCAGAAGCTGGCGTTCTCCGTACGCCGCTCCATGCCCTTGCTCAACGTGTCCATGTAGTCGAGCGTCTTGGCCAGGTCATAGTGGTAGCGCACGTACTCCGTGGTACGCACCAACTGGCAGAGCACATGATCGGGCTTGAACGAGGCGATGGCACGGTCGATGGCCCGTTGGGCGATGGAGTGATGGAAGTAGGCCACCTGGAAGGGAAGCCGCGAGAACGCCGCCGTGGTGAGGCGCGCGAGGATGCGCCAGCGCGGCAGATGTACCACTTCGATGTGTTCGCAGTAGCCGCTCAGATGCGTCAAGTGTTCCGGCGCGATGCGCTGGTCGGTGAGGCAGAAGAGGTAGATGCGGTGGTGCCGGGCAAGACGCGTGACGAGGTGATAGGCCCGGAGCTTGTCCCCCTTTTCCAGCGGATAGGGGACACGTGAGAGGACGACGAGCAGCTTCATTTCTTGCGCAGGTCGCCGAAGAACGAGATCAGGTCGCGCACGATGCGGTCGTTCGCGTATTGCTTCCGCACCAGTTCCCGGGCATTCGCCCCGATCGTCCGCGCGCGTTCAGGCTCATCGATGATCCATCCGATCCGCTCGGTCATTTCGGTGGCCGTGCGCGCCAGCAGGATGTCCTTGCCGTCCGTGCAGGAGATGCCCTCGGCGCCGACGGGTGTGCTGATGACGCACTTGCCCATGGCCATTCCTTCGATGATCTTCACCCGCATGCCGCCCGCACTGAACAGGGGAACCACCATCACATGGCGTTTGCTCATGTACGTGTCCGCGTCGGGCACGCGGCCGTTCACATGCAGCCCGGGCAGCTCGAGCGCGAGCAGGTCCTTGGGCATTTTATTGCCAGCCAGGTGCAGCCTGGCCTTCGGATGCGCCTTGATCACCTTGGGCCACACGTTCGCCAGCAACCAGCGGATGCCCTCCTCGTTGGGAAGCCAATCCATGCTGCCGAGATGGAAAAAGACCGGCCCACCGGCAGGCTCCGAGACATTGTAGGCATCGGCATCGACACCGAAAGGGATGGTGGTGATCGGTGTCTTCGACCCGTGCCCGGCGAAGTGGTCCGCATCGGCCGGGGTGATCGCCGCCACACCATCCACGCGGTCGAGCACGGCCAGTTCGTAGGTCTTCAGTTGTTTGGCCAGGAAACGGCGGTACGGCTTCTTGAACACGTTCTTCTCGCTGACAGCCATGCGTTCCTGGATCACATGTTCCAGGTTGTGCGAACGCAGTACGATACGCGCATGGCTGTAGCGTCGGATCGTGGGCAGGTACGGTGTCACGAAGAGGCTCTCGAGCAACACCACGTCGAACTGTTCGGCGCTCAGCAGGCGGATCAGCCGGATGTCCATGTCCGGTGAGAAGAACCGGCTGATGTTGTAGTTGTCGGCGGTCACCAGGTCCGTGAACGCGTCGACGATGTTCAGGCTCGTATCCGTGAAGATGCCCTCCACGCGCGTGGCGTCGCGGTACTCCTTGGGCATGGCCTCCAGGTCCAGCGGATGTTTCGGTGTGCAGATGCAGAGCACCTTCACCTCATGCCCGGCCCCGAGCAGCCCCATGGTGATGCCGTGCATGGCCTTGGTCCCCCCATCGATGGGCGGAAACGGGGGCTTATGGCATAGCTGGAGTACGCGCACGGCGACGGAAGTTGGCGCGCAATTTATCCCAGGCCCTTCCATACGCCTCGGCATCCATCAGCGGACTATCCGTGGCGGCTTGCCAGGTGAGATAGACGCCCACCGGGATCAGGACGAAGGTGCTGATCCACATGCCGGGCCAGGCTTCCATTTCACCGGACTTCACCAGTTGCTCGGTGGAGTAGGAGATGATGTGGAACACCAGGAAGAACACGATGGCCCACACCGCTGGCAGGCCCATGCCGCCCTTGCGCACGATGGCACCCAACGGCGCGCCGATGAAGAAGAACACCAGGCACGCGAAGGAGAGCATGAGCTTGCGGTGCCATTCGATGCGGTACTTGGCCACCTTGGCGCGCTTCAGGTCGCGGTCCTCCAGCGTGCGGTCAATGAAGGAGATGTTGTTGCGTACCATGTTGCCCGCCACGTCGTAGAGGTTCCGGCGTTGCGACGGGTCCAGGCCGCGCAGGAAGACCTTGTCGTCGCGCACGTCTCCCTTGCTGGTCCTCGCGGTGCTGTCGCGGGTGATGGACAGCGAGTTCAGCAGGTAGGCTTCCTGTTCCAGCTCCCGGTCGCGGGCCCTCTTTTCCAAGCTGTCCTCCACGGTGGAGAGCTGGCCCATGGTGAGCATGCGGAAGTTGTCCTTGAAGAGGTCCTCATCGGTGCGTTTGAGGTCGAGACTGCTCAGGTCCAGCCGGAACTCGTCCCGCAGGAATCGGCCGCGCAGCAACGGGCGGGTGCCGTCCTTGCCTTTTCCCGTCGCGTTCTGCTCATCGTACACACGGCCGTTGTCCAACTCCAGCACGAGGTAGTCCCCGTTGGTGCTGCGTTTCATGCGGCCATGCTCCGCTCTTACCACCGTGCGGTCGCTCTGGAAGGCATTGCGATGATCATAGATCAGTACATCGTTCAGTTCGCCGGTCTCTTCGTTCTTGCCCATGGCACGTATGGTGAAGCCCTCGATCCCGCTGTAGAACACGCCAGGCCGCAGGTTCAATGCGGGTTTCTTGTGGGTGACGTCCCACAGCAGGCTGCGGAATTTCAGCTCCGCGATGGGCAGCAGATTGTTGCTGAAATAGAACGAGCAGCCCGACACCACCACGGCGGTGACGGTGAGCGGCAGCATGATGCGGAACAGGCCGAGGCCCGCGCTGCGCATCGGGGTGAGTTCGCTGCGCTCGCCGAGGCCGCCCATGGTCATGATCGAGGAGAGGAGCACGGCCAGCGGAATGGCGAGCGGCACCGCACTCGCCGCGGCATAAAAGAGCAACTGCGCCACGGTGATCCACGGCAGGCCCTTGCCCATCAGGTCATCCACGTACTTCCACAGGAACTGCATGTTCAAGATGAAGAGCACGATCACGAACGTGACGAACAGCGGACCCAGGTAGGTCCGGACCATCATCAGGTGGAGCTTCTTCATCCGCGGAAAACGAGGGAGCGGTACGGGTGCAAAGGTGGACGGTGCAAGGGTGGGATGGTACCGGCATCATCCATGCCGAATGCGGCCACTTCGCCACTCTTCTTCTTCCGATAAGGGAACTCCGCGATCCAGGCTCAGGCCCCCAACACGCGCTGTAGCGTGTGGATCTGTGAACCCCACAGCGCCCTGGCCTCCTCCATGTCCTTCGGCCAGGCGTGGTCCGTCACCACAAGGCAGGTCTCGTTGGTCATCGGATCGATGCGGATGCGCAGCTCGAAGTAGGCGCCCTGATCCTCATCATCCTCCCATTGGAAGCGCATGAGCTCACCGAATTTCCGGCTCAGGCACTGGGCGGTCTGCGTGTCGAGGCCCCAGCGGAACGTGAACTGGTCGCCCCGTACGTCCACGTCCTCGCAGAACCACTCGCTCAACCCGCTGGGCGTGCTGAGCATATCATAGAGGGAACCCGGAGTGGCGTTCAGGTAGAATTCCATGCTGAACCGCTCCTTTACGGCGCGCTTGAGGGCCTTGGCCGGGCCTCCGATGGGTTCCACCCCGGCCATCACAGCGATGATCGGTTGTTTGGGCTTGGCCTCCTTGGCTACCGGGGCCTTTTCGGCCTTGGCCGGTGGGGCCGGTTTTTCCGCAGCCTTGGCAGGAGCCGGTGCGGGGGCAGGGGGTGTTGCCGGGGCCTTGCTGGCGGCCGCAGGCTTGGGAGCCGTCGCTGCGGGTGCCGCAGATCTTGTCGCGACCTTGTTGTCCTTGGGGGTAATGGCCTTGGGCGCGGGCTTCAGCGGGGCGGCTTTTTTCACCGGAACGACCACCTTCGGCTTCGGCGCCTGCGCCTTGGCGGCCTTTGTGAGAGCCGGTTTGGCCACCACCTTCTTCGCCGGTCTGGTCGCCGCCTTCTTCTTCAGGACGGGAGCGACTTTGCCTTTGGCCGCCTTGGCCTTGGGAGCGGGCTTATGGGCTTTTACGGATGCCTTGGCCTTCGCGCCGACCTTGGCCGCTGCCTTCTTCTTTGCGGGCGACTTCGCTTTGGTTGCCTTTTTCTGCGTCTTCGCCTTGGCCATGTATCCGCGCGCGTTGGGGTGGGGGGAAAGGTAAGCGGATCCCTCACCCGTGCAAGTCGTGCATGGGGCGGTGCCTATGCCTCCCCGTTCTATATTCGCGCCCCGATTTTTCTGGCGCGGTAGCTCAGCTGGTTAGAGCGCGTGATTCATAATCACGAGGTCGGGAGTTCAAGTCTCCCCCGCGCTACTTCTTCCTCCCCAAGCCCCTCGGTGTGAGGGGCTTTTTCGTTGGGCTCCGCGCATGCGAGATGCGGCCAGAGGCCGAGCATCGGTTGGGCACTCGGCACAGCCGAGCGCCGGTCAGGGATCTGTGGACAGCAGTCGAGGTTCATGCACGATCCTCGGATCATGTATCAAGGCCCGATAGCCCGCAGGGCGACGGAAGAGAAGGCGGTGTGACAATAAGGATAGCTTTGATGGTCACCCTTATCCCACGAAGAACATGGATGCTTCGCCCACGGCCATCGCCCAGTCCCAACTGTTCCTGCAGGTGGTTACCCTTGCGCTGGTCATCTGGATCCTCGTCCGCCAGAAATCGTTGATCAAGACCTTCGGGGCGCATAAGCCCGATGAACCAGACGGCAATTGAAGGAGAACCGCCACGCGATCGGCCCTCGGCATCGTGGGCATGACAGACCATCCACCCTCACCGCATGCGTTCTCTCTTGCTGACCGCCTTCCTGCTTCCCTTATTGTCCTTGGGGCAATCCAGTTTCACCAGGACGGACGACACCGCCATCCGACAGGTCATGGCCGCGCAGGAGAAGGCTTGGGACGCGGGGGATATCCCCGGTTTCATGGAGGGCTATTCGGACAGTGTGTGCTTCGTGAGCAAGAAGGGCATCACCTGCGGGAAGGCGGGAGTGACGGCCAATTACAAGAAGCACTATCCGGACAAAGCGGCGATGGGCGACCTCTCCTTCGGCGGCTTGGAGATCCTGGGTGCGGGTACGAACAATGCCTGGTGTACCGGAACGTGGGAACTGATCCGTGCGCAGGATACGCTCGGCGGCGGATTCAGCCTGTTATGGGAACGCGGCGCGCAGGGCTGGCGGATACTGCGGGACCATACGTACTGAACCGAAGAACAGCAGAACGTTGAACCGCCCAAAGTGAAAGTGTGTGCCGACTTCCGCAGTCCTGCATTGAACGCTCTGTGGTTTTGCGGTTCCACATTTGACCACTGGATATCTTTCACCCGATGACCTACGCCATCATCGGGTTCACCGTGCTCATCAGCCTGCTCGCCTTCCGCGACCGCAAGGTGTTCGAGAGCATGATCTTCGAGCCTTTCGTGATCAACACGCGCAAGGACTGGTTCCGGCTCGTGACGCACGGGTTCATCCACGGCAACGTCCCGCACCTGGCGGTGAACATGTTCGTGCTCTTCATGTTCGGACCCCGTGTGGAGGAAGGCTACGCGGCCATCGGGCACGGCGGGTTGCTGTCATTCCTGATCCTGTATCTCGCCGGCATTACGCTGAGCTCCCTGCCGGGATACTACAAGCATCGCTGGGATCCGACCTACCGCGCCGTGGGCGCTTCCGGTGCGACCAGCGCGGTGGTCTTCGCGGCGATACTCCTTTCACCGATGGACAAGATGATGCTCCTGGTCCTCCCGATACCGACGCGGGCCTGGGTCTTCGGTATCCTCTACCTCGGGTACGAATGGTACATGGGCCAGCGCGGCAACGACGGCATCGCCCATGACGCGCATTTCGCCGGGGCCTTGGTGGGCATTGTTTTCACCGTGCTGCTGGATCCGGGCGTCCTGAACCGCTTCGTGGCCGCCATTTCCGGTTCTTTTTCATGAGCGGCGTACCGGCCATCTTTCTCGACCGGGATGGCGTGGTCGTGCATGAGCGCGGCGAGCATACCTGGCGCTTGGAGGACTTCCATATCCTGCCCACGGTACCGGATGCGCTGAAGGCCATCCGTGCCGCCGGCAAGTTGAGCGTGCTGATCACCAACCAGAGCGGTATCGGTCTTGGGCTTTACGGCCATGCGGATGTGGAACGGCTGCATGACCATCTTCACGCACACCTCGCCCGGCAAGGGGCGGCCATCGACGCGGTGTACTACTGTCCGCACCATCCGACGCAGGGGCGCTGCCTCTGCCGCAAGCCGGGATCGTTGCTGCTGGAGCGCGCGATCGCCCGTTACGGCATCGATCCCTCCTCTTCGGTCATGATCGGGGACCGCGATCGCGATGTGGAAGCCGCCGCCGCCGTCGGTGCGCGTGGTATCCTGGTGGAGGCGAACGCGCCGTTGATGGAGGTGTTGAACACCCATGCGTTGATCTGATGGAAGGAGCGGTGATCGTGAATGGGAAGCTGATCCCCGCTGGCCAGGCGGCGATCGGCTTGGACAACCGTGCGTTCCACTATGCGGATGGACTGTTCGAGAGCATCCGCGTGGTACACGGCAAGGCGTGCTTCCTTGATGCCCATTGGACGCGACTGATCGAAGGGATGAAGGTCCTGCGCATCGAACAGCCGAACGGACTGGACGAGCGCTCGCTCATCGTCTTCATCAACCGTCTGATCGAGGAGAACGGGCTTCCGAACGGGCGCCTTCGCATCACCGTTTTCCGCGATTCGCCCGGCTACTTCCGGCCACATGCGCACCAGGGCGGGTTCGCGTTGGAACTGGAACCGGTGTCCTCACCTGTCTTCATCCTGAACCATGAGGGCCTCACGGTGGATCTCTACCCGGAGATGCGCAAGGCGGTGAACATGCTCAGCGTCCACAAGACCTTGAACTGTCAGCTCTACGTGATGGCCAGCCTCTGGTGCATGGAGCGCGGGTTGGACGATTGCCTTCTGCAGAACGATCGTGGCAACATCATCGAGAGCAGTTCGGGCAACCTGTTCATCGTGAGCAACGGCGTGCTCTACACCCCGTCGCTCAGCGATGGCTGCATCGGTGGCGTGATGCGCATGCAGATCATCAACCTGGCCATCGCCAACGGCATCAAGGTGTACGAATGCTCGTTGAATCCCCAGAACCTGCTGGCGGCGGACGAGCTCTTCTTCACCAACGCCTCGCGCGGACCGCAGTGGGTGTCGGGCTATCGCACCAAGCGCTACACGCACCGCATGGCGCTGCATCTCGTGGACCTCCTGGTGAAGAAGGTGGTCAATTGAGCGAGGGGTCTTCCGGAAAATTCGCCAGTGGCGCATAGGGTGCGCCCATACCGCGCAGCGTATCACCCCACAGGTCGTTGAGGTGCGTGTTCATCACACGCTTCTTGTCGCCCGGGGCGATCAGCCAGGCGCGCTCCTCCAGTTCCTTGGCCAGTTGGTCCGCACCCCAACCGCTGTACCCGACGAAGAAGCGCACATGTTTGGCGAGCTTCGGATCGGTGGCGAGCACGCTGCGGAGCTGCTCGAAGTCCCCGCCCATGTGGACGCCGTCCACCACGCTCACACTCCCTTCGATCCGCCTGCCGAGCGTGTGCAGGTAGTAGAGGTTGCCGCTCTGCACCGGGCCACCGATGCTCACACGTCCCATGATCGGAGGCATGTTCTCCATGATGTCCGCGATGTCCATGTCCACGAACCGGTTCAGCACAAAACCGAACGAGCCTTCGTTGTCATGCGCGCAGAGCAGCACCACAGTGCGGCGGAAGTACGGATCGGTGAGGTAGGGACCGCTCACGAGCAGGCGGCCGCGTGAGGGCGCCAGCGCATTGTCTGGGTTCAGGTCGAGCGGATCGGCGGACATGCGTGCAGCGATTCGTGACACAAGGTAACGAGAACACGAGGCGTTCCCATGCGTAGCGACGGCGGATAACTTAGCCGCCATCAACATCCGGACCGATGGACGAAATGAAGCGCGTGGACAGCCGTACGGACTATGTGAAGGGCGCGTTGACGGAAGAGGTGGCGGGAATGGACCCGTTCGCGCTTTTCGGCGAATGGCTCGATGCGGCTGAACGTTCCGGGCAACCGGAGCATCACGCGATGGCGCTCGCGACAGCGGGCAGTGCCAGCATCAGCTGCCGCATCGTGCTGCTCCGTTCGTTCGACAGGAACGGCTTCTCCTTCTTCACCAACTACAACAGCAGGAAGGCGATGGACCTGGAGCGCGACCCGCGCGCCGCGCTCACCTTTTTCTGGCCGCTGATGGAGCGGCAGGTGCGTATCGAAGGGAAAACAGAACCGCTCCCGCCGGAGGAAAGCGATGCCTATTTCACGACCCGCCCCCGGGAGAGCCGCATCGGTGCGTGGAGCAGCGATCAGAGCCGTACCGTGGAAAGTCGCGAGCTATTGGACGAGCGCTACGTGCGATGGCAGGAACGGTTCAAGGATGCGGAAGTTCCGCGTCCTGCGCACTGGGGCGGTCTGCGTGTGCGCCCTGTGCGCATCGAGTTCTGGCAGGGGAGGGCGGACCGCATGCATGATCGCATCGCGTTCGAGCACTTCGCCGATGGCTCATGGCAACGCATGCGTCTGCAACCGTGATCGATCCGATCGTTGGAAATGCAGAAGACCCCCGACATCGCCGGGGGTCTTTGCTTCTGTAGCGTACGCCGCTTACTTCTTCTTCTTGGCGGCCTTCTTGGCGGCCTTCTTCTTCGGAGCCGCTTTCTTGGCGGCCTTCTTCGCGCCCGCTTTTTTCGCGGCCGCTACCGTGCGCTTGGCGGGGCGGCTCTTGCCGCGGCTGCCGATCGTGCGCTTTCCTTTCTTCGTCTTCTTATCACCCTTACCCATTGTCTGGAGTTTTTGAGGTTTGACCCAAAAGTAACGGGCACCTCAACGGAGGATGATGGAGGAAGGTTGCATTCTCAACCACGCACTGTTGAGAACCGGCGTGCCCATGGGAACGATCACCTCATCGTGTGATCACTTCATTCTGGTATCAACCAACGGGATCCGTCCCGCCCGCTTCCGCGCGGATGCGCTCCTCCAGGTGCTGCGCGCTGTGTACGACCTTGCGCGCCCAGGCGAGCTTGAGCGCGATGAGCCGCTCTTCGCTCATGCGCCAGTGACCGGTACCGGCGCGCAGGCGTTCCATCACGGTGAAGAGCGTGATGGCCGCGCTCACGCTGATGTTGTAGCTCTCCGTGAAGCCGTACATGGGTATGCGCAGATGGATGTCCGCGTGACGCATGATCGTCCCGCTCAGACCTGTCAGCTCCGTGCCGAAGCAGAAGGCGAGCGGCCGGTCGAGCGGCACATCGTGCGGCGTTCGACTGTCCGAACGGGGGGTGGTGGCCACGATGAGATAACCGTCCTTCTTCAAGCGATCGACGCAAGCGAGCGAGTTGTCCTCATGCTCACGATAGCGGTGCATGTCGGTCCATTTGGAACTGCCCAGGGTGACATCCGGGTTCATCACGTACTTGTTCCTGTTCTCGATGATGTGGATGTTCTGCACGCCGAGCAGGTCGCAGGTGCGCACCACGGCGCTCGCATTGTGCGGCTGGTAGATGTCCTCCAGCACCACGGTCACGTGATGTGTGCGCTCCGGTGCGATGCGGTCGAAGAGCGCCCGCTTGTTCTCGGAGATGAACGAGGAAAGTCGATCGTACAGTTCTGCGTCGGTGAGCATGTGTGATCGTTCAGGCCTGCCGGGAGGCCAAGTTGGTAGAAAAGAAAAGGTCCCTCGGTGGGAGGGACCTTTCCAGCAAAGCACGGAAGCTTACTTCACCTTGTTGCTGAGGTCAGCACCGGCTTTGAACTTCACGACTTTCTTGGCAGCGATCTTGATCTCCTTGCCCGTTTGCGGGTTGCGGCCTTTGCGAGCAGCGCGCTTGGAGATGCTGAAAGTGCCGAAGCCGACGAGGGCCACACGGTCACCTTTCTTCAGGGCCTTCGTGGTGTTGGTCACGAAAGCATCCAGGGCGCGCTTGGCGTCCGCCTTGGAGATCTTCGCCTCAGCGGCGATCGATTCGATCAGTTCAGCTTTGTTCAGTCCCATGATGTTTTGGTTTGTTGTTTGAGTTTGAACTCGGGACGAATGTATCCTGGAAACCGCGCCTGTCAAGGGTTTCCGACGGTATGTGCTGGAAATGTTGAAAAATCAGGGGGTTTGTTGATAAGTCCTCCGGAAAGCCTCTGGTACCAAGGGTTTCAGAAACGCACGTTGAACCATTTCGCATCAAGTGTTGGGCCAACGTTTCAGGGCTTGTCCAACCACACGCGGTCGGTGCCATCGAATCGGGGCGCTTGCACGCTGATCACGCGCAATGGCCCGTCCCCTGTCACCGTCACGGCATGCGGTGTTCCGGGAGGAATGAGGATCGCGTCTCCCGCTTTGATCGTCCGTGTGCTGTCGCCGAGCGTCATCTCCGCGCTGCCATCGACCACGAAGACGTGCTCCGTGTGCGCGCGATGCAGATGTGGGCGCACGCCATGATCGATGCAGAGGAAGAACGACGTGCATGCGCTGTCCGAGTGCAGGACCGTTGATCGCACGGCACCATCGCCTTCTGCGCACGTCAGGTCCGACGGTGGAATGAAGCGTTGCGCCGATACCGATGCGATCGATAGGAAGCCCGCACACATGGTCCATGCATGTCTCATTCAAAGCGGAGTGTTGGTGCGCTTCGCAAGCCGCGCAGGAAGGATGATGCCTCCATGCGGCGCTTGCCCTCGGCTTGTACATCCAGCGCTTCGATCGCACCGTTGGCACAATGAACGATCAGTCGGCCATCGTGCGTCGTGGTCGCCCCGGGTGTGCCGCTGACGCCTGATGGGATCAGCTTCGAACGCAGGATCTTGAAGTGTTGCGCCGGTTGATCGCCGATGACCAGTCGCGTCCAGGCACCGGGATGCGGGCTCAACCCGCGGATGTGATCATGCACCTGTTGTGCCGTGCGGCCCCAATCGATCCGGCAATTCTCCGGTGTCAGTTTCGGGGCCGTGTGGACCAACGCCCCGGATGCGTTTTGGGCCATCGGTACGACAGTGCCGTTGAAGATGCGGTGTACGCTCGAAACGATGAGCGCGGATCCGATGCGCATCAACCGGTCGTGCAGTTCACCGGCCGTCTCATCAGGACCGATATCCGTTCCTTCCGTGGCGATCACATCACCGGTGTCGATCTCCTGGCGTATGAAAAAAGTGGTCACCCCTGTGCGCTGCTCCCCGTTGATGATCGCCCAGTTGATCGGTGCTGCGCCACGGTAGTCCGGCAGTAAGGACGCATGCAGGTTGATGGTGCCGAGATCCGGGCGCTTCCATACCGCTTCCGGCAACATGCGGAACGCTACGACCACATATAAGGAAGCACCGGTGGCGTCCAATCGCGCATGGAAGTCAGGGTCTTTCAGCTTTTCCGGTTGCAGGATGCGGTCGCGAAGGATCGGATGCGAGAGGGCATACTCCTTCACGGCGCTCATGCGCACCTGTTGTCCGCGTCCGGCCGGTCTGTCCGGGGCGGTGATGACGGCGGCCACGTCCACACCGGCTTCAACGAGCGCGGCGAGCGATGCGACGGCGAAGGGCGGCGTGCCCATGAAGACGATGCGCTGTTCCATCAGGCGAGCGAACGGGGATCGAAGTGGAAGCGATAAGGCAGCATGGCGTCGTCGCCGGCATAGTCCACTCCGATCCGTGGACCGGCGACAATGATGCGTTCAGGTATCGTGATGGACCTCTCCTCTATATGGATGGTATCGCTCAATAGGTCGGTGCCGTTATGTGCGGTGCGGATGCCCAAGGCTCGCGTCAACGTTCCCGGCCCACCCGTGGAAAACCGTGCGCTACCGCCCCTGCGTTCGCGCATGAGCTCGATGCCCTCCAACGGGTGTATGGCCCGGACGAGCACCGCGTGCGGGGTTCCTGCGGAATGTGTGACCACGTTGAAGAGATGGTGGATGCCGTAGCACAAATAAACGTAGCTCGTGCCGCCCTTGCCGTACATCACTTCGTTACGGGCGGTCCGACGTCCTCCGAAGGCGTGTGATGCGCGATCGATCACACCCGCGTACGCTTCGGTCTCGCAGATGATCCCCGATGTGATCTTGCCCTCAAAGCGGGTGACCAACACCTTGCCGAGCAGGTCACGGGCGACCTCCACCACGTCGTCGCGGAGGTAGAATGAACGCTTCAGCTTCGGCATCCGTGCTCGCTAATCGGCCATGTCGGCCATCCAGCGGAGCTCGCGCAATTGCTCGGCCGTCGGCGCGATGAGCCGGGTGGGTTCAGCAACGGTACCCTGTTCGCTGGGGCTCCGGCCCTTGCACGCATCGCATCGGCCGCAGTCCTCGTTCGCGTACTCACCGAAATAGTGCAGCAGCGAGCGTTCCCGGCATTCATCCGCACGGAAGGTGAAGCGCACCATGGCCTCCATC
>JAGODO010000364.1 GCA_017998165.1 Flavobacteriales bacterium
CCGATGGCGCCGGGGGGCGCCCCCACCAGACGGACATCACGGAAGGTCTGGCTCACGATCAGGTACCAGCTGTTCCCATAGTTGAACGGCTTCACCACCGCGTCATATCCGCCGTCCTCCTTGGCCTCCTTCACCACGGCCTCCGCTGCGGCCGTGATGGCCGCCGTGCGCTGGGCTTCGGTCATGCCAGGCCGCAGACCGGTGGTCACGCGCGCCGTGACGTCCTCCATCCGAACGATGAACGTGGCCGTGGTCCCGGGGTTGGGCAATTCATCCGCCAACGTGGCCGCCCAGAAACCGTCCTTCAGGTAGTCTTTGCCCACGGCGCTGTGGGCCGCGATGGCGCCGAACCCGCAGTGGTGATTGGTGAGGATCAGGCCCTGCTCGCTCACCACTTCAGCCGTGCAACCACCACCGAAGAGCACCGTGGCGTCCTTCAGGCTGCCGTTGTTCAGACTGTAGATGTCCTCGGCGCTGATCAGCAGCCCCTCCGTGCGCATGTTCCCCTCAATGGCCTGCAACAAGGTGGGCAGCCACATGCCCTCGTGTGCCAGAACGATGGACGGACAGCACAGGAGAACGAAGGGGATCGGACGGATGAAGCGCATGGTGTACTGGAATGCCCAAGTATACCGAGCCTTCAAACAGGCGGCGTGAGAAACGTTGGAGCAACGGAACTTCTCGCTATTTTGGGAGGCACCCAACGCCCTTCGCCATGACCATGACCCGCCACCCCGGTCGGAAGTTCCTCGCCTTGGTCCTGTGCGCCCCCTTCATCGCTTCGGCGCAGCCCGGCACCATCGATGCCGTGTTCGCGGCATCGGTCGAAAGCAGCGGTGGTGCCAGTTCCTCGGTACTATGTGCGACAAGCGATGCGACGGGCAATGTCTACATCGGTGGGACCTTCTCCCTGTTCGGTGGTGTTCCGGCCAATCGCGTGGCCAAGTTGCTCCCCGATGGCACATTGGACGCGACTTTCACTTCGACCGTGGGATTGGTCGGCAACGATGTGAAGGCCATCGCCGTGCAGAGCGACGGGAGGATCCTGATCGGCGGCAACTTCACCAGCGTCGGCGGGGTGTCTCGCACTTACTTGGCGCGCGTGAACGCGGACGGGACCTTGGACACGGGGTTCGCACCGTCCCTGAACCTCCCTGTATTCTGCATCGCCCTGCAGGCTGACGGCAGCATCGTCGCCGGTGGCCAGTTCTTCAGCCCTGGATTCACACGTCGAGGTGTGGTCCGCCTGTTCAGCGACGGCACGATCGACCCCTCGTTCAATACCGGGGCCGGAGCGAACAATACGGTGTACGACCTGGACATCGACCCCTCCGGGCTCATCGCCATCGCTGGCGCGTTCACCTCTTACAGCGGAACATCGGCCAACCATGTCCTCTTGCTCGATGCGACCGGTTCGGTGCATGCGGGCTTCGCCCCGGCCAGCGGATTGGATGGTCCGGCATACGCGGTGGAGACCTTCTCCGGTGGGCGGATCCTCGTGGGCGGCGAGTTCGATCAGGTCAATGGGAACCCATGCCCCGCGTTGGCTTGCCTCGCGTACGACGGTGCGCAACACCCGGCGATGACCACGACCGGTTTCCCCACCTCGGCTTCCGTGGTGGCCATCGTGGATGACATCAACGGTCTTCCCCTGATAGGTGGTTCATTCAGTTCCTATTCGGGCCAGCCGCGCTCCATGTTCCTCCGCTTGCTGGGTGACGGCACGCTCGATGCTTCGTTCGACATCGGTTCGGGTTTCGGTGGCACCGTCGTGTCCGACCTCGCGAGCGACCCTTCCGGCCAGGTACTGGCTACAGGCACATTCAGCAGCTACAGAGGTACTCCCCAGAACGGCGTGACCCGCATCCAGAACTGCGTGCTGACGACCTATTACCTCGATGCCGACGGCGACGGATTGGGGGATCCTGCTGCTCCGCAATCCGCCTGCACGACGCCCTCCAACCACGTGTTGAACAGCTCTGATTGCGACGATACGGACGACGACGTCCTGGGCGCCGCCGCTTGGTATGAGGACAGTGATGGCGATGGAAGGGGGAACTCGGCGAGCTCGCTCCTTTCCTGCGACGCACTGCCAGGCTATGTGCTGGACAACACCGATTGTGACGATACGGACGGTGAACGCTACCCTGGTGCGGCCTGCGATGATGGTGATCCCCGCACGGTGTCCGATGAGCTGACCGCGAACTGCATCTGTGCCGGGCAGGCCGTGGACATCGCTGCCAAGGTCTTTTTGGGCGGGCCGCTGAACGGCACGCTGATGAACGACGGCCTGCGCTCCGCCGGCCTGATCCCGCTGACCGAGCCCTATACGCTGTTGAACTTCCATCTGAACGAAGCCGGAGGTGGTGAACAGATCGACGCTTCGGTCCTGTCCGTCACGGGGGCCGATGCCATCGTGGATTGGGTGATGATGCGCCTGCGCGGTGATCAGCCACCTTATGCCAAGCAGCAACTCAGGATGGCCCTGCTGCAGCGGGACGGCGACGTCGTCGACCTGGACGGTGTGAGCCCCGTGCGTTTCCCACTGCTACCCGGGAGCTACGTGCTGGAGGTGCACCACCGCAACCACTTGGGGATCATGTCCACGCAACCCATGCCGCCCACGCCGACCGGGACACCCATCAGCGTGGACCTGACCTTGCCGGCAACGCCCTGCTACGGCGCATCCGCGCGCAAGCAAGTGGGTGGCACCATGGCCTTGTGGCCGGGCAATAGCCTGCTCGACCACCGCATCGCGTTCACCGGAAGCGGCAACGACCGGGACCGCATCCTCGTGGCGGTCGGCTCCACCACACCGAACAACCTGACCACGGGTCAGTATCGCTTGGAAGACATCAATCTGGACGGTGTGGTGAAGTTCACCGGCACAGGGAATGATCGGGATCCGATCCTGGTGACCGTTGGCAGCACAACGCCGAACAACATCCGGCTCGAACAGGTCCCGTAGCCGTTCTCCACGGCAGCGGGACCAACCTGCCGCGACGGGCAATTCCCAAGAGGTGCGACCCTCGGGTGGTCGAAGGACAGCTCTTGACAGCGAGCCGCATCGGCTAACCTTTGGGCTCAGGCATCCGTTCCACGGGCAAACCGCACCTATGCGCGCCCTTCTGCTTTCCGCTGCCTTGAACTTGACGCTGTTGTCGGCCTCTTTCGCCCAAGGTGTTCCGACCGTGGATGTGACCATGGCCAATAACCGCCAAGGACAGGTGGAGATCCGTATCCGATTGGACCAAGGCTTCAACGGGGTCTTTTCGACGCTCGGATTCACCCTTCGCTGGCCCGCCGCGCAAGGCGTAGCGGTCGATACGGCCGTGGCGTGCTATCCGTTCCAGGACGCGCTGCCCGTAAGCGCACAACCCGTGCAGACCGTCGGAGACTACATGTACCGGACCTTTCTCGGCACCGGAGTGACACTTCTGAGCGATGCCGGATTCGCCATCGAACCCGACCGGGAATATGCGGTGTGTAC
>JAGODO010000086.1 GCA_017998165.1 Flavobacteriales bacterium
TACAAGAACGGCAAGCTCCAGATACTCTTCAACACGGTGGACCGCATCTACCTCATCGACCGGAATGGCGAGAATGTGACGGGCTTCCCCATCACACTGCCGCAGAAAGCGAGCGCACCGCTGAACGTCTTCGACTACGACGGTACGAAGGAGTACCGGGTGCTCGTACCAACGTCCGATGCGCTGCTGTTGAACTACGACATGAACGGAAAAGCCGTGGAAGGATGGGTTCCCCCGATGACACCGGCGGTATGCGACCTGCCGGTGGAGCATTTGCGCATCCGCGGCAAAGACCACCTGGTGCTCGTGGACCGCAACGGCGGCATCACGGTGCTCGACCGACGGGCGTCACCACGTTACGCGCCAAAGCTCATCGCCAGGGACGCCGCGCGGTTCCTGGGCATCGCGCCGGGCCTGGAGATAGCAGAAACGCGGCTGCTGTGGGAGGATGTGGAGCGCAACCGCCTGCGCGGGCGCTTCGACGGGCCGATCGATACCCTGAGCATGGCCGGTGACAGCACCCTGGAGAAGGGACTTCTGCCATACCCGTGGTCCGGTACAACGGCGGAAGTGATGCCGCACATGCTCGAAGCGGACATCGACGTGGACGGCGTGAAAGAGCGCGTGACGGCGACCGGTGATGGTCGTGTTTCCGCGGAAGGGATCCGGCCATGAGCGACATTTCCACGCCATCGGATATCCGGCTGCTCGTTGAGACCTTCTACCGCGAGCTGGTGATCGACCCCATGATCGCGAAGTTCTTCGTCGGTTTGGAACTCGAACACCACCTGCCGCGCATCCGTGCTTTCTGGGAAATGGTCCTGCTCAATGAACCCGGCTATACAACGAACGTCACCGAGGTCCATTTGAAGTTGCACCAGCGGATCCCGATGGAGCGCGCGCACTTCGACCGTTGGTTGGGATTGTTCCGGAACACGGTCGATCGCCTCTTCGCCGGACCCAATGCGGAAGAGGCCAAATTGCGAGCCTTGTCGATCGCTACGGTGATGCTGGTGAAAGTCCAGCAGACCTGATGGTTCAGTTGCGCGGTTTGCGCAGCCAGATCCGTTGCCCGGCCTTCAGCTCGCTCGCGATGCCCAGCTCATTGTACTTGGCCAGCTTCTTCAGCTTCACGCCATAGCGCTGGCTGATGCCCCAGAGCGTTTCGCCCTCCTCGGCGATGTGGAATTCGGCGTGCTTCGCCTTGTTGCGCTTGGGCTGGATGTAGACCAGCTGACCTTCCTCCAGCGCCTCGTCCTTGCCCATGTCGTTCCACCCCGCGATCCAGCCGGGCATCTGCTCCAGCTCCTGGGCGATCCGCGTGATGGTCTCCCCGCCCTTCGCCTTCACGAACTTCACGTTGCCATCGCTGCGGAAGATCTCCCGGCCACCGCCGATGGTCACGGTGCCCATCTCTTCCGTCGGTTTCCGGTTCCGGTTCTTCGACGGCTTTGAGGGACTGTCGTCCTTGCGCGCATAGCTCACGTCAACGCCCTGATCCAGCTTGTTCAATTCATAACGCTCGATCAGGTCGATGAGCTTGGCCGGGTAGCGCGGGTCGGTGGCGTAGCCGGCCTTCTTCAAGCCATGGGCCCAACCCTTGTAATCGGTCGGTCTCAACTCGAACAAGGACGCGTAGCGCGGGCGTTGCAGGAACTTGCTGTGGTCCTCGAAACTGTCCTCGTCGCGCTTGTACTTGCGGAAGCAGTCGTCCTTCTTGTCATCATCCTGGTACACCTTCCCTCCGGTCCAGTCGGGGGTGCATTTGATACCGAAGTGGTTGCGCGCCTCAACGGTGAGCTCGCTCAGACCGCTCCGGCTTTCGAGCAGGCCCTGCGCCAGGGTGATGCTGGCCGGGATGCCGTGCTCCTTCATCTTCTCGATGGCCACCTCCTTCCACTTGGTGATGTAGGCGATGGCAGCCTCATCCGGCATGCCGGGAGCCTGGTCATTGGCGCACAGGGCGACCGACAAGGCCAGGCTTATGAACAAATGAACAGTGCGCATGGTCGGTAAGGACGCTTTTCCGCAAGGGCCGAAACTATTGGCCTTCCAAGGGGTTATGCACGATCTGTCCACCAGGCTGTGAACCGGCTGCTGTGGATAGAACGGAGGTATCGGGCCCTTTTGTCGGAATTGGTCGGATCGCCCCCGAGCGGATCGAACAATGCGCTTGGTTCGCGCGTTGTGGGCGAAGAGGAGGACAAACCCGTGGACAACAGCGCAAGTGGCCGCCAAGCCGAACCGGACAACGACCGTATGGAGCGCCTGGGCCTGGAGCCGGGCGACTACTACTGGTCGCCGGAGGGCTATCTGGTCTTCACCGAGCAGTACCATTTGAAACGCGGACATTGCTGCGGGAACCGGTGCAAGCATTGCCCCTTCGGGCATGAAGGCGTCCTCAGGGTGCAACGCTGAGCGCGGCAGCGACTACCTTCGGGAAGTTGTCTTCCTGATAATGCGCAGCCTTGCCATCTTTCCGGTGCTCCTCGGTGCTGCGGCCTCCGCCCAGAACTGGGCCCTGCTGAACCCCGCCTACAAGTACAACTACTCCAACGACGGCACGGACACGATCAGCAACCAGATCTTCGTCACGCACATCGATACGCTGGGGGTGGACAGCTTCCGGTATGAGCTGAACAGAATCGGGGTGGTGTGTGATACATGCCCGGCAAGCATGGGTGGGCCCTGTGATGGGTGCTTTGTGCGTACCAACCAGCCACAATTCCTTGGGTTCGACTGCCTCCGCTCAGGAGACACTTGGTATTTCAATGCACAGGACACATTCATCATCAAAAGTCCTGTGGGCATTGGTACCTCCTGGCTTTTCAGCGCTAGCACGGGTGTCAATGCAACGGTTGACGCTGAATGGGGAGAGTCTCTCTTCAGCACCGATGACAGCTTGCGCAGGATCCTACTCAGCAACGGGGACACACTAATGCTCAGCCGGTCTTTCGGCCTGGTGGCCTTGAGGCAAGGCAATGTCCAATACGACCTTCTTGGAGTGGAAGGTGCAGGCGTAGGTAGGCTTTACCCAAGTCCGCTTGGATTTTTTGACTATCAACCAGGAGATGTTCTCACATATCGAGTGCTTGATACCTATGAGTGCTCAACTTCGGATCACCCTAGTTTTCCGCATATAGTCTCACACTACTGGACGGCGACGATCACAGGGCGGTCCAGCACGCCAGACACCCTGATCTACACGACGTCAACGGCTCGCACCCTTCCGCACCCGCCGAGCGACTGCCCTCAAGTAGCGTATTCGCCAATTTGGCCCGTTCCATCCGATGAGTGGCAATTCACCACGTCCAGCGTCTTGGCTAGGCATCCTATCCTGGCATCCTATCCGGGTCAGGTGATGGATTCTTCGCTTGCGTGGATATTCGTGGATTGGTTCCAGCCAATGTACCTGGCCACCTACGGAATTACGCCTGATGGCCGTGCGATCGTAAGATCACAGCACCTTGGAGTGTCATACGGGCCGACAAGCCACTTCAATACTTCCGAGGAAATCGCTCCGGGTCTGTTCCCCTTCTCACAAGATGCACTTGTCAACATTTGGTATGAGGAAGGCTTAGGGATTCGGAAGGCGGAGTTCTTCATCGACCTTGCAATCTTCGGCGTTAGCCTTGACCTCGTAGGAGCGATCTTGGGTGGTGATACGATCATCCCGCCGCCTGTGATCGAATGGGAGGTAGGCGTACCTGCAGAGATGCTTGCTCAATTCAGTATTCATCCGAATCCAGCTGCGGATATGCTTATGCTCGAAATCACCAACACGCAAAAGGCACATTGGCACATGATGGATGTTTCGAGCAAGCAAGTTGGCACTGGCCAGATCCTTGACAAAGCTCCACATCTGATTGACGTTTCCACTTTGGCCGAAGGCGTGTATGTCTTTGTTCTGGTCACGGATGAATGCCAAAGCACCCAGCGCTTCGTCATCGCGCGGTGACCCGCCAGCCCCGATCTTCGCGCTATGCCAGCCGTAGCCGCAAACCCCGACCTCGTCCTTTTCCGTCAAGCCATCCAAGAAGGCATCCCCGATGTCCTTCCTCCTACTCGCCCGCTCGAAGGTTCTGTGAGCCACGCCCCAAAGCGCAAGGACATCCTTTCGCCGGAAGAGAAGAAGCTCGCACTTCGGAACGCGTTGCGCTATTTCCATCCGAAACACCACGCCACGCTCGCCCCAGAGTTCGCCGCCGAACTGAACGAGCACGGCCGCATCTACATGTACCGCTTGCGCCCGGAGCATCCGATGCATGCGCGGCCGATCGATCACTACCCGGCGAAGTGCAAGCAGGCAGCGGCCATCATGCTGATGATCCAGAACAATTTGGACCCGGCCGTGGCGCAGCATCCGCACGAGCTGATCACGTACGGTGGCAATGGCGCGGTCTTTCAGAACTGGGCGCAGTACCGCTTGGTGATGAAGTACTTGAGCGAGATGTCCGACGAGCAGACGATGGTGATGTACAGCGGCCATCCGCTCGGCCTCTTCCCCAGCCATGCCGATGCGCCGCGCGTGGTGATCACCAACGGCATGGTGATCCCCAACTACAGCAAGCCGGATGATTGGGAGCGCATGAACGCGCTGGGCGTTTCGCAATACGGCCAGATGACGGCGGGCAGCTACATGTACATCGGTCCGCAGGGGATCGTGCATGGAACGACCATCACCGTGCTCAACGCTTCTCGCATGCTCGCCCCCCTCTCCACCGGAGAGGGGCCGGGGGTGAGGGCGCATTCAAGGCTCTTCGTGACCAGTGGCCTCGGCGGCATGAGCGGTGCGCAGCCCAAGGCCGGCAACATCGCCGGGGTGGTCACGATATGCGCAGAGGTGAATGCCACCGCCGCGCACAAACGGCACAGCCAGGGTTGGGTGGATGAGGTGATCAGCGACGTGGACGCGTGCATCGATGCGGCCATCGCATGGCAGAAGAAAGGTGAGGCGCACAGCATCGCCTTTCTGGGCAACGTAGTGGACTTATGGGAGCGCATGGCCGCGCGCAACGTGCGCGTGGATCTCGGCAGCGACCAGACCAGCTTGCACAATCCGTGGGCGGGCGGCTATTACCCCGCCGGTCTCAGCTACGAGGAGAGCAATGCGCTCATGGTGAAGGATCCGGAAGCGTTCAAGCAACGCGTGCAAGAGAGCCTGAAGCGCCAGGTAGCCGCGATCAACAAGCTCACCGGACAAGGCATGTACTTCTTCGACTACGGCAATGCCTTCCTGCTGGAAGCAGGCCGCGCTGGCGCGGACATATTCCGCTCCCCTTCTCCCTCGGAGAAGGGGTTGGGGGATGAGGGCGAGTTCCGCTACCCGAGCTATGTGGAAGACATCATGGGCCCAATGTGTTTTGACCATGGCTTCGGGCCCTTCCGGTGGGTCTGCACCAGCGGCGATGCGAAGGATCTGGCCACCACCGACCGCATCGCCGGCGATGTGCTGGAGAGCATGCTGCACGAAGCACCCGAGGCCATCCGCCAGCAGATCGCGGACAACCTGCACTGGATCCGCAACGCGCAGCAGAACAAGCTCGTTGTGGGCAGCCAGGCGCGCATTCTCTACGCCGACAGCGAAGGCCGCATCCGCATCGCCGAAGCGTTCAATGCCGCGATCAAGGCCGGGGCCATCTGCGCACCCATCGTGCTGGGGCGCGACCACCATGATGTGAGCGGCACGGACAGCCCGTACCGCGAGACCAGTAACATCCGGGACGGGTCGCGCTTCACGGCGGACATGGCGGTACAGAACTTCGTGGGCGATGCCTTCCGGGGAGCGACCTGGATCAGCCTGCACAACGGCGGCGGCGTGGGCTGGGGCGAAGTGATCAATGGTGGCTTCGGCATGGTGCTCGACGGCAGCACCGACAGCGACCGCCGCCTGAAGGCCATGCTCCACTGGGACGTGAACAACGGCATCGCTCGCAGGGCCTGGGCACGCAACCCGAACGCCGTGTGGAGCATCGAGCAGGAGATGAAGCGCACGCCGCTGCTGAAGGTGACCCTGCCGAACGAGGCGGATGACACCTTGATCGACCGGTCGATCGGATAAAGAGATCAGCGAATGGGCAACTTGCATCGGCCCATCGACGTGTCCGTTGATTTTCTGAACCGGACCCAACCTCCGGGCCCGGTCCCGCGTGTATGGAAGCAGAACACGAAAAACCCACGGATCCCATGAGATCAACTCTTCGCTCCTTGACCTTCGGCTTCGCGGCCGCATGCGCTGGTGCCGCCATGGCGCAGCAACCCTACACCATCATCGTCAGCGGCGTTGTCGCGGGTTGTTACCCGGGACAGGTTGTCAACGTTGAGACCAATTCGGATACCCAGCCCTATTGGAACCTCGATGTGCCGGTGGACCCGGGCACCTGCACCTGGTCCGTTGCGCTCAACGTGGCCAGCAACCCGGCCTCCTTCACGGCCAGCACGCCGTGCAACGGGATGATCGTTTCCGCCGTCGGAGTCGCACAGTTCAACTTCATCATGGACTCCGCTTTCGTATCCATGACCTTGGATTGCGGCGGCGGCGAGATCTACGACTGCACCGGGGAACTGAACGGCCCGGACATGCCGGGAACGCCTTGTGACGACGGCAACCCGATGACCTTCGGTGACCTGTGGACCCCGGCTTGCGCCTGTATCGGTCAGGACAGCAGCCAGACGGCGGACTGCCTGGGCGAGGTCGGCGGAAGTGCGCTTCCGGGAACGGCTTGCAATGATTTCTTCGGCAACGTCGGTATCTGGACGGCCGATTGCTTCTGCCAGACCAATTCAAACCCGGAAGACTGCGAGGGCAACCCGGGTGGCGGTGCGCTCCCCGGCACGGCATGCGTGTATACGCCTGATAGCGGCAACACCTGGATCACGGGCATCTGGAGCGTTGATTGCGTCTGCGAAGGCGACACCACCGGCGGTGCGTACGATTGCCTTGGCGAATTGAATGGCCCTGCCCTGCCGGGAACGCCCTGCCAAGCCTTTGGCATGGTCGGTACATGGAACAGCGCCTGCGAGTGCGTACCGGACAACACGCCCTGTGAAGCGAACTTCTGGGTGATGCAGGCCATGGGCTCGGACAGCCTGCCGGTGCCCTATGAGCTATGGGTGTGGAACCTGAGCACGGGCGGCAGCGGCAACTTCGTGTTCACCTGGAATTTCGGTGATGGCACCACCTCCTCGGAGGCCTTCCCCACGCATACGTACAGCGGCAACGGACCGTACAACCTCTGCCTCTCGATCATGGACAACAGCGGTTGCGCGGATACCTTCTGTGACTCTGTTTCGATCAATGGTGACGGCATCTACGAGGGCATGGTGGTCCATGCCGACGATCGTCAGGACGGCTTCACCATCAACGTGCAGGATCCACAAGCGATGGCTGTGCAGGAAGTGAGCACGACCGGCAACATCGCCACCTGGCCGAACCCGACCGTGGATGAGCTGAACGTGGCCGTGGTGAGCGAGATGAAAGGCCTGGTAACGGTGACGATCACCGACCTCGATGGCCGCACGGTGAAGACCGAGCGCATGAGCCTGAGCGGTGGCCGGAGCCAGTTGCGCATCGCCACCAGCGCACTGAACGCGGGCATGTACATGCTGCGGATCAGCGACGGAATGACGAACTTGAGCCAGCGTTTCGTGAAAACGAACTGATCGGACCTGAACAGGCCCGAGGGGCGCCCGCCGCGAGGTGGGCGCCCCTCGGCGCAAGGTTCCATGATCAACGAGAGCATCATAGCCGGTTGCGTCCGCAAGGATCCGAAGGCCCAGTACGCGTTGTACCGTGCACTGTACCCGGTGATGATGTCCATCTGTACCCGCTACGAACGCGACAGGCAGGAGGCCGCGGCCACGATGAACCAGGGATTCCTGAAGATCCTCGAGAACGTCGGTTCGCGCCGGCCGGATGTGCCTTTTGAGCCGTGGGCACGGCGCATCGTCATCAATACCGTGATCGATGCGCATCGCCGGAACAAGGAGCGGAGGGCCAAGGAATCCGCGGACATCCAGGGTCACGAACCGGACGGGGCCGACATCAACGACTACCTCAAACACATGGAAGCCGAAGCCTTCGCCGTCCTTCTCACCAGTGTGCCCCTGATGTCGCGCACGGTGTTCAACCTGTTCGCGATCGACGGTTTCAGCCACGCGGAGATCGCCGAGATGCTCGGCCTGAGCGAAGGCACCACAAAGTGGCACGTTTCCCACGCGCGCCATGTGCTGCGCAATGCCATCTCCACCGAGGCGCTGGCACGTACCGTAAAGACCGTATCCCGATGAAAGACCCGAACGGATTCGACGAGCTCGCGCGCCAGAAACTGGCGGAGCGTGACTTCGCGTTCGACCAGTCGCACTGGACCGAAATGGAACGGCTGCTGGCCGAACGCGAGCGGAAACCACGGGCCTGGTGGCCCTGGATGGCGGCCGGTGTGCTGCTCCTTGGCGGTGCCGGCCTATGGTCCATCAATGGCGGTGATACCGCACCCCTTCCTTCCACTGATGAGGCTGCCGTCGCTCCCAATATCACCGCGCGGATACCGGAAACACCACCCACAGCACCGGCTGAGCCTTCCTCCGAGGTCGCCGAGGTGGTCGGACCATCTGATGCGGCCGTACCGGAACACATCAGCCCGCGATCGACCGCGACACTGCCGGACACAAAGGCGGTGCAGGCCAAAATGCACCAACAGGCCAGAACGACCGGAACACGGTCCTTGACGAGCAACCAGCCCCTGGTCTCCTCGATCCCGACGACCGATCCAAGGATGACAACGCAACAAACAGAACCGGAGGTACCATCGGCCATAAGCGGCCCGAGCGGACCACCTGCTGTGGGCATGGTGCAAGCGACCCTCGGGAACCCTGCAACTGCTGATGTCGTGGCGACTTCTTCCGCGATACAAACGACAACCGGGGAAGAAGGCACCAACACCATTGCGACCGGAGAAATACTACCGGTCCAGGATCCTGTTCCAGCGACGATCGCCTCACCATCCGCAGGGTCTTCGGAAAAAGCAGCGGTCACCGATGAAGCTGGCGCGTCAACGACCGGGCCGCCTGCTTCCATGATGACCACGACGGGTCCAAGAACGCCCGTTCCAAGCGCTGCGCCCGCAGCTCTACCCGCCTGGCTCGCGATACGGTCGCCATTCGAGCTCACCGCTCTTGGCGGAGTGTTCTCGACGAACAGCGTGTATGACGGCGATGGAACGGAGACCTGGGAGGCCCGTACAGAGCACCAGAACGCGATGGGCTTCGGCATCGAAGGCGTGTGGAATTTCGGCGAGCACTTCGGGCTCGGTACGGGCGTGCACTATGGCAGCTATCGGGAGATCCTGCACACTGCGGAACTGAGCCGCACGGACCAGACCCTGACGAATTCCTACTACTGGATGCCACATGACACGATGGTGCTCACCGTGATCGGTGCGGACACCATCGGAGCCATCATCTACAACATCACGGAGCTCGTGCCAACGACCATCTACGAGTTGGGCGTGGATACGGATACGGCCTACCACAACACGGTCGAGCGCACGCCACGCACGGTGACGAATACGACGAGCCATGTGGAGATCCCCTTGTTGCTCGACGCCCACACGTCCTGCGGCCGTTGGGTCTTCGGCGTACGCGGTGGCCCGACTTTCGGTCTGCTGACGAGGCGGGAGGGATCCGTTCCCGGGGACGGCGAACAGGGCTTCACGGAACTGGACGAACGGACGTTCCGGTCGATGACCTTGGGATGCACCGCACGCGGCTATGCGCGCTTCCGGGTGAACGGCACCTGGTCGATCGGGCTGGAACCCACCTGGAGGCAACAGCTCGGCAACGCGCTGGACGGGGATGATGTGCAGCGCCGTGGGCGTGCCATCGGAGCTTACCTGAGCGTCTCTTACCGCATGGCGGCGAACAGCGTCGCGCCCTGATCGGTCCGTTGGAAAACGGCACCTTCGCGGCGTGAGCGATGACCTGGAGAAACTACCCGCTTTCGTGCGCGAGGGCGTGGTGCGCGCGGTGATCGAGATCCCGGCGGGCACCGTGGACAAGCGGCAGTACGACAGGTCCAGCAACAGCTTCCCGGTGGACGAACGCGACGGCAAGCCGCGGCGGATCGCCTTTCTTCCGTACCCGGCGAACTATGGTTTCATTCCGGGAACGAAGATGGACAAGGCACAAGGCGGCGACGGCGATGCCCTCGATGTGTTCGTGCTCTGCACCGCGCAACCGAGCGGCACCGTGATGGACGTGGAGCCCATAGGCATCATCGAGCTGCTGGATGCCGGAGAGCGCGATGACAAGGTGATCGCGCTTCCGATCGACCGGTCGCTCCTGACGATGGATGTGGACGACATCCGGGAACTGCCTGAAGCGGCGCGCGAGATACTCGTGGCCTGGTTGCTGAACTACGATCCCGTAGATGGGGCCCGCCTGGTGGGTGTGAGCGGCCGTGCGACGGCGATGGCGACCATCAAGCGTTGGCTGGTCGGTTGATCACCCGAGCTCCGCACACTCCTCGCCCGCCTCGTTCAGCGCACGGATGACCTCGGACAGCATCGCGGTGCTCGACTCGATGCGCAGCACATGGTCACGATCTTCCAGGTCGAAGGTCCACCGGCCTGCGCGACCGGCAAGACGATCCAGGGTGGGCCTCAGCCGTTCCACATGCGCCCGATCGATGATGGAGGTCCGGAAGACCATGACGCGCGGCGGCGGCGGCGGATGGTCGGAGTACGACACCGCCTCGATCAAGGAAGAGGCGTGCGCGAGGTCCAATTCAACGGGGGGATGCATGTTCACGGTGAAGTGGCTGGTTCAGTGCGGTGCTATCCGCACATGGGTGGACCGCAGCGTTTGCTCCATTCCTCCTTCAAGCGTGTGCGCTCCTCTTCGCTCAACCCTTCCCAGTCCTTGCGTGCGTGCATACCGTACTTCAGGCGTCGCTTCCACGGCGCGCCTCCCCCGTGGAAACCACCGAATAGGATCCTGCACAGCACCAGCAGGCCGATGGCCTTGGGGTAGGTGATCATCGCCCACCCGGTGAGGCCGGGGACGATGGCGTTCCACAGGAGCATCACCACGGCACCGAAGGCCAGCACGGCCGCGATGATGAACACCGGGATCAGGTAGGGTTTCTTCCAGCGTGTCATGAACGTACGAGTTCGTTGTAGGTCGTCTCCAGGCGCTCACGCAAACGCATTACCGCGTAGCGCTTCCGGCTGATGATGGTCTTCAGGTTCTGGCCCTGTTCGTCGGCGATCTGCTGGAGCGTCTTGTCCTGTAGTTCGTTCTGTTCAAAGACCAGGCGTTGCTCAGGCGGCAGGGCCTCCAGACCCTCACGCAGCTCCGTCCAGAAGATATCCCGCAACATGCGCGTGTCCGGGTCGTCATCGCTGGCGATCAGGATGCGGCGGAAATCGATGCCTCCTTCCTCGTCCTCATACACGAAATCCTCCAGCGCCGCCGTCTTCTTCTTGCGGTACCGGTCGGTGATGCGATTGCGCGCCACCCGATAAAGCCAAGCGCCGACCTGCTCGATGGCCTGCACCTCGGGCTGCGAAGCCAATTGGGTGAAGACGTCCTGCACCACATCCTCGGCGTCGGCATCGGTGGGCACGCGGCCCCGGATGAAGCGGAGCAGCCCTCCCCGGTGTTCTTTCACCGCGGAAGTGACGAGGGCGCGTTCTTCGGCCATGAGGATCACGAACGGTAGGACGGGCGAAGCAGGGAAATACTTCGATCGCCCCTACCGGGCGATGACCAGGGGCAGCACGCGCTGACCGGCGGAGGCACGGACCACCAGGAGGTAGGTCCCGTTCGGCAGGCCGGAAAGCACCATATCCATGCGGTCGGTGACAGACCGACGAACGGGTTGCGCGACACGCCCAGCAGCATCCACGAGCATCACGTCCGCTCCAATAGGCAGCCCGTTCAACACCGGGTGATCGGTAGAGACGGCGTATGATAGCTCCAGGCCTTGCGTGAACCCGTCCGGGATCGCCGTCGCACAAGGGCTGCTCTGGCAGAAGGTGATGCCGTTCTCTACCGCCCCGGTGTTCTGGTCGATGAAAGGTGGAGCGCTCACCGTGGGTGTCCAGTCACAGAAGTCGAGTGTGCCCGAGATCGCGCCCGAATTCTCCGTGAGGCCGGTCACGCAGATCGCACCCTCTCCTTGTACCAGGTCCTGATTCACGAAGTCGCCTTCCACTTGCATCAATGCACCGGCGTCGCTGATGATGCTCCCGTCATTCAACAGCGTTCCGATGAATTCCGCCAAACCCGCATTATTGAAGAGTCCGGAGTTGAGGATCTCGCCCATGACGAGCACGTGCCCCTCATTGATCAGCACCGTGTTGAAGGTCACCATGGCCGGAAGGGTCATGGTGATCTCTCCCGATGTGGTCACCTGCACCTGTTGGTGACCCAAGAGCAGTGCCGCGTTGATCTCCACCGAGTGCATGATCACCACGCTCTGGGAAAAGTCTGGGACGCAGGCGCAATCCCAAGTGGAAGGGTCGTTCCAAGGGCCGTTCTGGACCGACATGACCGTTTGTGCGTAGAGCGCTGGCATGGCGGTCACTGCGAGCAGGGAAATGGTCGTTCTCATCCAACGTTGTTCTGCATCGCAATGACGCGCATCGGGGCCGAACGGTTGGCCTCAACCCCGCAACTGCGCACCGAGTTCCTTCTCGAAGTTCAGGCGGATCCGCCCCATGGCCTTTTCCACCTGGTCGTCGGTCAGCGTCTTCTCCTCATCCAGCAGTATGAAACTGAGCGCGTAGCTCTTCTTCCCTTCCGGCAGCCTGTCGCCCTCATACACATCGAAAAGCCCGACCTCGCGCAGCAGTTTGCGCTCGCTCTGTCGCGCGACGCGTTCCAGGTCGGCGAAGGTCACCGCCTGGTCGAGCAGCAGGCTCAGGTCGCGCCGCACGGCCGGGAAACGCGGCACCGGTTTGAAGCCTGTGCGGCGGCCGG